>CAZDXK010000044.1:0-8783 GCA_964509215.1 uncultured Actinomycetes bacterium
GCCCAGTCGTCCGGGTTCGTGGTGTTCGGCAGGTCCTCGTTCTCCTTGAACTCGTCGCGGATGGCGACCAGGAGGTCCTCGCCTTTGATGCCCTTCTCGCCTGTGGACAGGAACCGCTTGATGGCTTCCTTCTTCGAGCGGCGGACGATGTTCTCGATCATGGCGCCCGAGTTGAAGTCCTTGAAGTAGAGGATCTCCTTGTCCCCCGAGGCATAGGTGACTTCAAGGAAGCGGTTACGGTCCGACGGCTCATACATGTGCTCGACCGTCTTCTCGATCATGCGCGCCGTGGTGAGCGCCCGATCGCCGCCGTTCCGTTCGATCTCGTCGGGGTGGAGCGGGATCGACGGGTGTAGGTACTTCGACATGATGTCCTTGGCCTGGGGCGCGTCGGGGCGCTCGATCTTGATCTTCACGTCTAGTCGGCCCGGCCGCAGGATCGCCGGGTCGATCAGGTCCTCACGGTTCGAGGCACCGATCACGATCACGTTCTTGAGCGTCTCCACCCCGTCGAGCTCGGAGAGCAGCTGCGGCACGATCGTCGACTCGACGTCGGAAGAGATGCCGCTCCCACGGGTGCGGAAGATCGAGTCCATCTCGTCGAAGAACACGATGACCGGCAAGCCCTCTTCGCTCCGCTCCTTCGCGCGCTGGAAGATCTCGCGGATCTGGCGCTCGGTCTCGCCGACGTACTTGTTGAGCAACTCCGGGCCCTTGACATTCAGGAAGTAGCTTCGAGCGTCGTCGCGGCCGCTCCTCTCGGCAACCTTCTCCGCGAGCGACTTGGCGACGGCCTTCGCGATCAGCGTCTTGCCGCACCCCGGAGGTCCGTAGAGCAGCACGCCCTTCGGCGGCTCCAGCTCGTGCTCGTGGAAGAGCTCCGAGTACAAGAAGGGCAGCTCGACGGCGTCGCGGATCGCTTCGATCTGGCCTTCCAGACCGCCGATGTCCTCGTAGCTGACGTCCGGGATCTCCTCGAGGACCAGCTGCTCGACCTCTTCCTTCGGAAGGAGCTCGAGCGCGACACCGGAGCGCGGGTCGAACAGCAGCGGATCTCCCGCGCGCACGACCTCGTTCACCAGACTGCCGGCGAGCGTGGCCACGTACTCCTCGTCGCCGCGGCCGACGACCACGACGCGGTCGGCGCCCAGACGGTCCTTCACCTTCACGACCTCGCCTTGACGGTCCGGATCCAGGACCTCGACCGCGTTGAGCGAGTCGTTCAAGATCACCTGCGAGCCGGGCCGGAACCGTGCCAGATCGAGGTCCGGCGCCGGGGTCACGCGCATCTTGCGGCCGCTGGTGAACACGTCTATCGATCCGTCGTCGTTGGTGCCGAGGTAGACGCCGAACGACGCCGGAGGTTGGTTGAGCTTCTCGACCTCCTCCGCGAGCGCCTCGATCCGCTGGCGCTCCCCTCGCAAGGCGTCGGCGAGCTTCTGGTTCTGACCCATCGCGCGGGTCAGCTGGTCGCGCGTCTCGACGAGCTTCTCCTCGAGGATCGTGACCTGGCGCGGGGCGTTGGTCAGTCGGCGGCGAAGAAGCCCGACCTCCTCCTCCAGGAACTTGACCTGGGTCTGGAGCTCGTGGACCTGCTTCTCGTATCGTTCCACCTGCTCGTCGTGAGCGGGCATCTGCGTCACCTCCCCCGGCGCGCTGAGTTGCCAGTATATGGGCGGGTCTTCGCTCGGCCCGTAGGCAGAGCATGCCGCTTCTCTACCCCCTCATACGGCAGTTCGGCGCCACTTGATGATGCCTTTAACCAGGTATTCGTGATCCCTGGTCACCATGGAAGGAGAAGCTAGTCGGGCCAGCCGACACGCCGAGCGATCGTCAGGAACCCCGTGTGCCCCACCATGCGGTGGTCAGGGCGGACGCTGCGCTCCGTGACGTGCCAGGAGCGGCGAAGCGTCTCGAACGTCTCGACATGCTGGAACCCGTTGCCTCGCAAGGCAAGCACGAGCTCTTGTACTTGTACGATCGTGGGCAGGTACGCGCAGAGCACTCCCCCGGGGTCCATGACGTGATGCAACGTGCTGAGGGGACCCCAGGGCTCCGGCAGGTCCAGCACGCACCGATCGAATCGATCGTCCGTGCGCTCGACGTCCGCCACATCTCCATCTCGAAGTTCGAGCCCTCGAGGGAGCTTCCCGAAGAACGCTTCGATGTTGTCGATCGCCTGATCGCGATGCTCGGCGCGCAGGTCGTATGAGACGACGCGCCCCTCAGGCCCCGTCGAGCGACACAGCGCGATGGTGAGTGCGCCCGAGCCCGTCCCAGCTTCCAGCACGCGCGCCCCCGGGTAGATATCGGCGTACACGATGATGGGACCCAGGTCCTTCGGATACACGACCTGAGCGCCCCGCGGCATCTTCAGCACGAAGTCCGCGAACCGAGGACGGAACGCCGTCATGACCATACCCTTCGAGGTCTCGACGCGGACGCCTTCCGATCTCCCGAGCAGCGCGTCGTGCGGAAGCGTGCCGCTGTGCGTGTGATACGTCCCGCCCACCTGCAGGATCATCAGGTACGTACGATCACGCTGGTCGACGAGCATCACGCGCTGGCCGGGCTCGAAGACGCTCACGACGAGCCGCCGTAGATCTCAGCGGGCATGACCTCGTCGGCGAGCTCGTTCGCGACCTCCCGATCCTCCATGGGCGGATCCAGACGCTCGCCCAGTATCTGCGCACGCGCGCGGCAGAACGCGCAGAACCGGCCGGGGGTCGGCTGGCCGCAGCGTTCGCACGCGGAGAGGTCGGGGTCGTCCGCCGCCTGGAACAACGGCCGCCCACGCTCGAGGTACCCCAGGAAGAACTGTGCCTTCGTGCCCGGCGACGTCGCTTCGATGGCGTTCATAGCGTCCTTGTAGCGAAGCTGCGTGTTGCCGGCCACGAGCGGGCACTCCTCCACCACGTAGTCGATGCCCCGAAGGAACGCATACGCCGCGGTCTCTAGCTCCGAGAGCCGGAACAACGGCTTCACCTTCTTCACCATGCCGTCCTTTCCGGGGAGCACGGGCGACTGGCGGGCGATGTACTCGGTCTGCCAACGTAACGTGTTGCCGAGGAGCGTCGCGGCCTCGTCATCCAGGTTGTGACCGGTGGCGACCACGTCGAACCCACCCTCCAGGGCGGCGCGGTTGAAGACGTAGCGCTTGGACAATCCGCACACGGCGCACGTCGAGCGCGAACCCTTCACACCTGCGGTCGGGATGTCGTACCCGTGATCTCGCTCCAGGTCGACGACGATGAGGTCGGCGCCCCTGCCGGTCGCGAACGCCTTCGTGAGGTCTCCCGAGCGGTTCGAGTACCCGCCGATCCCCAGGCCCAGGTACAGGCCGGCTGCGTCGTACCCGAGGTCGAGCAGCACCTCCCAGAGCGCGAGCGAATCCTTGCCTCCCGAGACGGCGATGAGGATCCGGTCGTCGGCCGAGAACATGTCGTGCTGCTTGATCGCACGCTTCACCTGCTCCCGGAAGACGTGGATGAAGCAGTCCTTGCAGTAGGCGGCGTTATGTCGTCGGAGCTCGATCACGGCCGGACCGCGACAACGGTTGCACTTCATGCGGCTCCTCCGGAGATCACCGGACGGACCTCGATCTCGTCGTCGTCGGCCAGCCGGGTCTCCCGCGTGACCAGTTCACCCTCGCGGATCACGAGCACGGTATCGGGGTTCACGCCGAGCTCGTCGAGGACCGCGCGCACCTGTCTTCCCCCCACGACCTCGACCTCCCGGTCGGGGTTCCGCAGCCTCACCCTCACCCGCAAAGGCTAACGCACCGACCACGACGGGCGGCGGCGCCCCTGCCCGTCGGGCACGTGGCAGGATCAGGGCAGCTCTGCGGGACCGGGGCGAGCGGCGAGCGTCACTTCGATCGTCCGACGGATGCCGTCGGTGCCCACGACCTCGACCGATACCTTCTGGCCCGCTTCGAGGTCCTCGAGGAACCGGCCAACGTCGTCGGCGGTGGCGACCGTGTTCCCTTCGATGCTCACGATGACGTCGCCGGCTCGGATCCCCGCGGCCTGCGCGGGGGCGTCGCTCGGGGTGTCGACCACGTAGGCCCCCTCCCGCACAGTCAGACCGAGCTGGAACGCGAGGTCGGGCGTCACCGTCTCCGTGCTCACGCCGAGGTAGGCGGACACGCCGAGCGGGTTCTGCTGAGCATCGGCGATCGTCTGTTTCACAGAATCGATCGCGATCGCGAAGCCGATGTTCTGCGCGTTGTCGTCGCCCGCGGAGTTGATACCCACGACCTGTCCCTGCATGTTCACGAGGGGGCCGCCCGAGTTCCCGTGGTTGATGGCGGCGTCCGTCTGGACGACGTTGCTGTACGTCCGTGTCTTGTCCGGACCGCATGTCTCGATCGCGCAGTTGGGGTCCTGCGCAGTGATCGTTCGGTCGAGCGAGGACACGATCCCTGCCGTGACCGTGGGGCCGCCCTCCAGCGCGAGCGCATATCCCATCGCTACGACGCGTTGACCGAGCACGAGATCGGCGGAGTCCCCGAGCTCCACCGTCGGCATGTTCGTCGCGTCGATCTTCAGGACGGCCAGGTCGTGTAAGCAGTCGGATCCGATCACGCGAGCGTCGAACTGCTTCGGGTCCGCGTCGGACGTGAAGACGGTGATCTTCGAGGCAGCCTCCACGACATGACAGTTCGTCACGACGACCCCGTCTGACCTGACGATGAACCCTGTCCCCACGCCCTGGCCGCTCCCGCCTTGCTGGAAGATGTCGGTGGTGACGTTGACGACCGCCGGGAGGACCCGTCGTACGACCGCCTCGACCGGGGCGCCGGCGGCCGGCAGGGGGGGGATGTTGAGCGTCTCGGCGGGTATCGCGGCGGGCGACGGCGCGTCTGAGCCGACCGTGAAAGTGCAGGCGCTCGCGACGAGGGAGAACAGCAACAGGATGGGAACAAGAACACGGCGCATAGCGAGAACCTCCGGTATCAGGCTAACGGGAATGATCCGCTTCGGTGGTGATTCGCGCCGATCCGGCCCGGGGTTCACCCTGGGTTCAACCTCTCAGCGTCTCCTCAGGTTACTGGAGGCTCCCCGCCGGGACCTCCTTCTTCGGGTCGACGAACGGGATCGCAGCGGTCGTGCCGGTGAACGGTCCGCTCTCGGACTCGATGTCGAGCGTCGTGCCCGGCTCCGCGAGATCGATCGGGACCCACACGTATCCGATGTTCTGCTTCAGCCCCGGCGACCACACGGCGTCCGTCATGTGGCCCACGACCTTGCCGTCCTTGTGCACCCGCCACGCCTCGGACATCTCGGCGCGGAGCTCGTCTCCGTCGAGCACGATGCCGACGAGCTTGCGGTCGACCCCTTCGCGGCGGATCCGCTCCAGCGCCTCCTTGCCGATGTAGTCCTGCGGCTGCTCCTCGACGAGGCGTTCCAGCCCCATCACGTGGAACGGTGTGTCGGTGAGGTTGATATCGGACCCGTAATTGAAGATACCGGCCTCGATCCGGCGTGCCTCGCACGGCGCGATCGGACGGATGTCGAACTCCGCACCGGCGGCCATGATCACGTCCCAGAGCTCGTCGCCGCGCGTGCGGTCGAGGAGATTCACCTCGAACCCCGGGATCGCGGTCCACCCGGTCCGGCTGACCACGACCGGAACGCCCTGGATCTCGTAGGAGCCGCACCAGTAGTACTTCAGATCAAGGATCTGGTCCCCGACGAGCTTCTGCAGCGTCTTCACGGCCTTCGGGCCCTGGACCTGCACCGGGTGGACGTCGGGCAACGTGATCTTTGCGTCGAACCCGGAGCTCGCGAGGACCCCCAGGGCGTACAGCCCGGCGTCGGAGTCGGCCAGCTGCATCCACCACTTGTCCTGCTCGACGTGCAGGAGCACCGGGTCGTTCACGATGCCGCCGTCAGGGGCGGTGACAAGCATGTACTTCCCCTGTCCCACGGCGCACTTCGTCAGGTCACGGCACGTGAGCATGTCGATCAGCCGGTCGGCGTCCGGGCCGCTCACCTCGACCGTCCGTTCGACGCCCACATCCCAGAGCGTCACGTCGTTGTTGAGCGCGTAGTACTCGACCTCGGGGTCGTCGTAGTACCCCGGCAGGTACATGTGGTTGTAGATGTCGTAGGCGGTGCAGCCGGCCCTGCGTGTCGCCTCGAACATCGGCGACTTGCGGTACCAGGGCCCGAAGTACAGCGTCGCGCTCTTCTCGAGCATCTCCTCGCGCTCGTTCGTCATCCTCGAGATGTCTCCTTCGCTCGTCGGCCGGGCTCGGAACGCCCGGTGGCGACTGAATGATGGTTCAAAGACACCGTCGGTGGCAAGTCGCACCCGGCTGGAGCGCATCGCGGAATATGAAGAGGTGCCCCTCGGCGAAGCGTCGGCTCGCCGCGGAACTCTCGCGGTCCCTAGGAGACGGGGATCTCCTTCTTCGGGTCGACGAACGGCATCTCGACCACCACGGCGTTGCGATCGCCCCATTCGCTCGAGACCCCGAGCGACGTGCCGTGCGCCGAGTACTGCGTGGGGACCCAGGCGTACCCGATGTTCTTCTTCAGCCTGGGAGAGTAGATCGCCGATGTGACCTTGCCGATCTCCGCACCGTCGGCGGTGACCGGCCACTTCACGTTGTTCAGCTCCTCGAACGGCTCGCCGTCGAGCTCCACGCCGACGATCCTCCGGGCCACGCCGGCGTCGCGGATCCTCCGCAGCGCCGCGAGCGAGATGCACGCCTCGTCCGTGAGCGTGTCCCAATCGACCAGGCGGTCGAGGCCCATCTCGATCGGGTTGTTCTCGTACGTCATGTCGGCGCCCCAGTTGAAGATGGCGCCCTCGATGCGGCGGATGTCGCTCGGGCCGGTCGGCTTGATGTTGAACTCCTCACCGGCCTTCATCAATGCTTCATAGACGTCGTTCCCCTTCGAGGTCTCGGTCGTGTAGACCTCGTAGCCGACCTCGGATGTCCAGCCGGTGCGCGTGATGACGACGGGCGCGCCCGCGATCTCCGCATGCGTCCAGTAGTAGTACCTGAGGTCCAGGATGCTCTCCCCGAGGAGCTTGACCATGAGGTCCTTGGACTTCGGCCCCTGCACCTGCAGCGGCGCGACGTCGGCCTCCTTGATCGTCACATCGAGGTCCGGGTACGCGTTCCTCAGACCGCGCGCGAACAGCAGGGCGTCGGAGGACGCGAGCGCGAACCAGAACGTGTTCTCGTCCATGCGGGTCAACACCGGGTCGTTGATGATGCCGCCGTCACTGTCACAGATAAGCACGTACTTCGCCTGACCGACGGCGCACTTGGAGAGGTCTCGCGGCGTGAGCAGCTGCGCGAACGTGAACCCGTCGGGACCGCCGATCTCGAGGCACCGCTCCACCGAGACGTCCCAAAGTGTGACGTCGTTCAGCAGGGTTTGGAACTCGTTCTCGAACGTGTCGAATCGGATCGGGAAGTACATGTGGTTATAGACCGTGAAGCCCTTCGGGCCATACTTCTGCGTCGCATCGTAGTAAGGCGTCCGGCGGTTGCGCGCCCCCCGCTGCACGAGACTCATGTCGAACGGCTCAGCCATAGACCCTCCTTGAACGTGTGTCAGGTGCGACCCGCGGTCAGGCCGACCGAGGAATCACTCTCGAACTTCATCGGAACACCCGGCGTATCGTGCGTGCGAGATTCGAGGCTGACAAGAACGCCCGTTGACCGCAGGTCAGCGCCGACGTCGTCTGGGATCGTCCTCGCCCCGGCGAACCGCGGCATCCGGTCAACCCTGAAAGCCGTCGAAGACGCACTCCCCTTCCACGAACGTCAACTCGACCCGAGCTTTCCAGATCTCTTCCGACGGCGTCTCGAAGAGGTTCTGGTCGATCACAACGAGATCCGCGTACTTTCCCACCTCGACGGACCCGGAGACGTCGTCCAGGTGATTCACGAAGGCGGCGCCCATGGTGAACGCCCCGATCGCTGTGGCCAGGTCGATCCGCTCCTCAGGGATGAAGACCTCGGTGATCGCCTCGCCGAACGTCTGCGTGGCCTCGGAGGGCCCGCGCCGTTCGACGGCGATCTGCATCTCCAGGAACGGGTTCGGGCTCGAGACGCTCCAATCGCTGCCGAACGCGAGCACGGCGCCGGCACGGACGAGGCTGTTGAACGGATACTGCCACGATGCCCGCTCGGGCCCGATGAACGGGATCGTCAGATTGTCCATCTGTCCTTCGTGGGTAGCCCACAAGGGCTGGCCGTTCGCGACCGCGCCCAGCTGGTGGAACCGAGGGATGTCGTCCGGGTGCACGATCTGGATATGGGCGAGGTGATGGCGGTTGTCGCTCGGACCGTTCGCGATCAGCGCGGCCTCGATCGCGTCCAGCGACTCGCGCACCGCCCGATCACCGAGAGCGTGGAAATGCGCCTGGAACCCGAGCGCATCCAGACGGGTCACGGCCTCCTTCAAGAGGACGGGCTCGACGAACGATATGCCCCGGTTCTCGGTCGGATCGCCGTGAGCGTCGAGGTACGGCGTCAACGTTGCCGCAGTGAAGTTCTCGATGATGCCGTCCTGCATGATCTTCACGCTGGTCGGTGCAAAGCGTCCCACGGCCGCTCGCGCGCGGGCGTCCACCAATCGCTCGATCTGCTCGATCCCCCGATGCCGATCCCACCAGAGCGCCCCCACCACGCGAGCGGTGAGCTCCCCGTTGCCGGCCGCCCGCACGTACGTGTCCAACGTCCGGTAGCTGTCGTCGATGCCGACGATCGCGTCCTGCCAGGCGGTGATGCCCAGGGAATGCAGGTACGTCTGCGC
>CAZDXK010000045.1:0-8725 GCA_964509215.1 uncultured Actinomycetes bacterium
TGCCCACCTGCTCGATGCGCCCGTGGTTGAACACCGCCAGGCGATCGCTCATGGTGAGCGCCTCCTCCTGGTCGTGCGTCACGTAGATGAACGTGAGCCCCACCGACTGCTGGATCTCCTTCAGCTCGATCTGCATGGCCTGGCGGAGCTTCAGGTCGAGTGCGCCCAACGGCTCATCGAGCAAGAGCACCTTCGGCCGGTTCACCAACGCCCGAGCGAGTGCCACGCGTTGCCGCTGGCCGCCGGAGAGCTGAGCCGGCTTGCGTTCGCCGAACGCGGACAGCTGCACCATGGCGAGTGCCTCGTTCACACGGTCGCGGCGCTCGTCCTTGGCAACCCGCTTCACCATGAGGCCGTACTCGACGTTGCCCACAACCGTCATGTGCGGGAAGAGCGCGTAGTCCTGGAACACGGTGTTGACGTCGCGCTCGTACGGCGCCAGGCGCGAAACGTCCTGCCCCTCGAGCAGGATCCTGCCGGCGGTCGGCATCTCGAAACCGGCGATCATGCGGAGGCACGTGGTCTTGCCCGAGCCCGAGGGACCGAGCATCGAGAAGAACTCCCCCTGCCGGACGTCCAGGTCCAGGCCGTCGACGGCGACAACGTCGCCGAAGCGCTTGACCACACCTTCCAGCCGCACGGCGATGTGATCGCCCTGCCGCGCGGTTGCATCTTGGGTGCTCACGGCTGCGTCAGCCAATGCCTTCCCCTCGTTCGGCCCCTTGGAGCCATGGCGGGATGGGACATCTTGAACGGGAATGACCCGGGCGGCAATACGGCCCGTTGGTCAACTCAGGCCGCGGGTTCGGCCGTTCCGGCGAGCGCGCCGACCGAGGTGCGGCGGGTGCGGAGCGCCCGGTCCAATCCCCGAGTGAGCGCTCCGACGATCCCGGGGCCTTCGTAGATCAGCGCGGAGTACACCTGCACCGTGGCCGCCCCCGCCTCGAGGCACGCCAGGGCATCGTCCGGCGTCGAGATGCCACCGCAAGCGTTGATCGGCATGCCGCCTCCGGTCGCCGCTCGCACGTCGGCCACGATCGACGGCGTCTGCTCCCACAACGCCCGCCCGGAGAGCCCGCCCCCTCCCGCGGACAGTCGCGCCTCGTGCACCGGGCGGGTGTTCGAGCAGGTGAGCCCCGACGCCCCCAACTCCTGCGCGATCGAGGCGAGCGCCAACACCACGTCACGCTCCACGCCCGTCGTGAACGGCGGGAGCTTCACGAACAACGGCTTGGCGGAACGCGCGCGCATCGCTGTGACCAATACCCGCAGGTGCGCCTCGTTGTCGCGGTCTCGGCCCCAAGAAACGTTGGGGCAACTGGCGTTCAGCTCGACGCCATCGGCGTGGGGCTCCAGCAGCGAGAACGCCTCGAGCGCATCCTCGACCGCCTCGTCCGCCACGCTGACGAACCGGGTTCCCCCGGAGCGCCTTCGACGGGCCAGTGCGACCGCGGCGCGCTCCGCGCCAGGATTGGGCAACCCCATGGCGTTCGCCATCGAGGCTTTCGCCGGGTACCGAACGATCCGAGGCTTCGCGTTCCCCGCCCGAGGGTTGCGGGTGATGGTTCCGCCGACCACGTATCCGAACCCCAGCTCGACGAGGGCGTCCAGGTGGGCACAGGTCTTGTCGAAGCCGGCGGCGAGGCCGATCGGATTGCGGAGCGGAAGCCCTGCAACGGTCGTGCGGAGCGATGGATCGTCGGCGGCGTGCCCGATGCGTGGCCATGGGAGCGGGAGGCGGAGGATGGCACCGGCGAGGTGATGAGCGGATCCGGGGGGGAGGGCGAAGAACAGCGGGCGGCCGACGGCCGAGTACCAACCCATCGACCACCTATGCTACTGGCCCATGGCGGACGACGGGAACGATCTCGTGCGCCGGCTGGTCGAGGTGTCGGAGCTCCGCGGCGACTTCCTCTTGTCGAGCGGCGAACGCTCCGCCGTCTACTTCGACAAGTTCCGATTCCTGACGAGGCCCGACCTGCTGCGGGAGCTCGCTCGCCAGATCACGCGGCTGTTGCCGCCCGGCACCGACCATCTCGCGGCCCCCGAGGGCGCAGCGACGCTGCTCGTCGCGGCCGTCTCGTTGGAGACCGGCCTGCCGGTCGCGGTCGTTCGCAAGGAACCCAAGGCCTACGGCACGAAGGAACAGGTCGAGGGATACGCGCCGGCCGGCGCCCGGACCGTTTTGCTGGAAGACGTTAGCACCACAGGACATCAGGTGGCGGCGGCCGCGGCGGTCCTTGAGGCTGCCGGCGTCGACGTCATCAGGATCGTCCTCGCGATCGATCGCGGAGGCGCCGACCACCTGCGGGAAGCGGGCTACGACGTGGAGGCCGTCGCCGTGCTCCGGCCGGTGGACTGACGCTCACACCCGCCGTGGGGGCGGTCGCCGTTCGCGACGAGCACCTCGTGTCAGGTGCGGACGCAGCGCCAGATCTGCAAGCGCCAGAGCCAGCGGCTCCCGCGACGGTGGAGGCTGAGTAGACCTTCCTTCATCATCCGTGCGACGGCGACGGACTTCCCGACGATGTCGGGGAGCGGGAACTCGCGCTCCATGACGGGCTCCATGTTGTCGCCGAACACCAGGTGGGCGGCGGCGATGATGGACTTCTCGTCCTGGATGGTGCCGGTCGGGAGGTAGAGCCGGCCGCCGAGGGCGAGGGTGTCGCCGATGCTCTGGAGCATCAGGCTGGGGAGCTCGGCGCCGGTGGGGCCGCCCGCCCGTCCGTCCGGGAACCAGCCGGTCACCTGAGCGATCTCATCCGGGATGCCCGAGACGTCGCCGATCAGCACGGTCGCGCGCTCGTCGCGGACCGGATCGAGCAGGCTCCCCGCACGGAACTCGACGCGATCCTCAAGCCCCAAGCGCTTCGCGTTCCTCGTGGCCGCCTCGACGGCCTCTTCGGAGATGTCGCAGCCGATCACGCGCTTCGCGCCCATGCGCGCCGCGACGAATGACAGCACGCCGCTGCCGCATCCGACGTCGATCACCGTGTCGTCCGGACCGATCTCCAAGGCGTCGGCGATCGTGCGGCTGGTGTGTGTGGGACTGAAGACGCCGGGGTTCAACAAGATGGTGAAGGGACCCGTTCGGCCCTTCCATTCCATCTCCGTGGCCGCCACAAGGCTCATGAGCACAGGTTACACGTCGGGCAGATCGAACGCCGCGCCTTCCCCGGGCACCAGCGCTCCCCGCAGGACACGGGCGGCGTCCGCTTCGAGCTTGTCCTTGAGCGCCAACGTGTGGATCCCGTGATGTCCGTCGGGATACCTCCCGACCCGGCTCGATGCTCGACGCAGCAACGTCACCGTGCCGTGCGCGTTCCCCCGCATCAGGTGAACGTAGCCCGCTCCCATCTGCGAGAGCCCCTTGAAGAACTCGGCGTCGTCGGTCCCATGTGCCTGTTTCCACGCGGTCTCCCAGGCTTCGTGCGCGGGGAAGAAGTTGCGCTCGCGCATGTAGCCACGCCCAAGCTGGTGGTTCTCATCCAATGTCATCTCGTCGAAGTTCGGCATCTCGAGCTCGTTCTCGCCGCCCCACGGCTTCGGGCGCCCGAGCCGGTCGCGCGGACGCTCCGGTTTCTGCCGTTTCTGGCTGGGAAGTCCGGTCTTGCCGACGGCTTCTTCGGGCATGGCGCCATGCTACTTCGGCTCAGCGGTCCTTCCCCCCCGGACCCGCCTTGCCAGCCTGCGCCCGGCGTCGGGCGATCTCCACCACGCATGCGTCGTGGGACACTTCCGCGCCATGGATCCGACACGGGTGACGCTCGTCCCGCACACGCACTGGGATCGGGAGTGGTACGACCCCTTCAGCGAGTTCTCGCAGCGCCTGCTCGACATGATGGACACGTTGCTCGACCTCGCCGACGAGGGGTTCCCGCACTTCCACCTGGACGGGCAGACCGCGATGATCGACGACTACCTCGCGATGCGTCCCGAACGGACCGACGACATGCGGCGTCTGGTGCGCGAGGGCAAGCTCTCTGCCGGCCCGTGGTTCACCCAGATGGACGAGTTCCTCACGTCCGGCGAGTCGCACGTGCGCAACCTCGAGCGCGGTCTGGCCCGAGCGCGCGAGCTGGGACGCGCGCTGGAGGTGGGATACATGCCCGACCAGTTCGGGCACGTCGGGCAGATGCCGCAGATCCTCCGGCTGGGCGGCGTCGAACGCGCGGTGGTGTGGCGCGGCGTGCCGGCAACGATCGACCGCGACGCGTTCTGGTGGGAATCCCCCGACGGCACTCGCGTCCTCACCGAATACATGGCGTTCGGATACTCCAACGGCGCGTCGTTCGACAAGGCGCAAGGAGCGGAGGAGCTCGCGGAGGAGCTGACGCGCTCCGTCGATCGACAACGGCCGTTCATGGCGAGCGATCGGATACTGGTCATGGTCGGTTACGATCACGCCGGGCCGGATCCGTCGCTGGTCGGGCGCCTCGACGGCGCGGAAGCCAAGCTCGATGCGATCAACACCACCATCGGCGGCCTGGGGGACCATCTGGCGTCCCAGCGTATCGCGGTGGATCCGCCGACGTGGCGGGGCGAGCTTCGATCCTCCGCACGGGCACACCTCCTGCCGAACGTCTACTCGGCCCGCGTCCACCAGAAGCGTGAGCGAGGCCGGGTCGAGTCACTCGTCGAGCGCTACGCGGAGCCGCTCGCCGCGATCGTCCCCGGATCCGATTGGCCGGCGGACGAGTTGGATCGCGTGTGGACGCTGCTGCTTTGGAACGGCGCCCACGACTCATCGTGCGGATGCTCGCACGACCAGGTGGCCTTGGACGTGGACGAGCGGTTCGCGGAGGCGCGCGCCGCGTGCGAGGGCATCGTCGACAGAGCGCTGGAGTTGCTCGGGAGTCAGGTCGCGACGCAGGGGGTGTTCCGGTTCAATCCGTCGCTGTTCGAGCGAGACGGCGTGCCCGGGTTGGGATGGGGGTCCGGCGCCGCCGGGGAGCCGCCGCTCGCGCCCATCGAGCTCCGCCAAGGCGACGACTGCTCGATCGTCGCCGACGGCATCCAGCTGGTCCTTCTGGACGAGCCCGACGTCGGCGACCTCTACAACTTCTGTCACGCGGGGGCGGAGCAGGTCCCTCGGGGACCGGCCGAGGTGCACATCGAGAACGACACTATTCGCGCGTGGTTCGACCGCGGGCTCGAGGTCGGGATGCGCGTCACTCGCCGAGAGGATGAGCCGTTCATCCGCCTCGAGGGAACGATCCGGAACGGTCGACCCGACCACCGGTTGCGGCTGCAGGTGACCCTTCCCCGCGCGACGTCGACATCCATCGCGGGGTCGCCGTTCGAGCTCGTCGAACGGCCGCTGGTCTCGGAGGGGAGCGACCTCGAGGCGGCCTCACCGACATGGCCGGCGCGGGGCACCGTGCTGGCGGCGGAGACGGGGGTCATGCACGAGGGGGTGTTCGAATACGAGGTGGTGGACGGGCGCGCGCTCGCGGTGACGCTGCTCCGCTGCGTCGGCACGATCAGCCGGGACCGGATGGCGACCCGGCCGTTCGCCGCCGGGCCGGACGTGCCCACCCCGCTCGCGCAGATGATCGGCGACACGGCGTTCTCGCTGGGTGTCTGGCCGAACGCGAACGTCCACGAGCTCCTTCCGAACTGGGATCGGTTCGCCCTCCCGCTGCTGTCCGCCACCGGCGCAGGCGGCGGCCCGTTTCCCGCAACCGGCTCGCTGCTCGAGGTATCCGGCGACGCGGCGCTCTCCAACGTTCGCCGGCGCGAGGGCCAGCTCGAGGTCCGGCTCTGGAACCCGCGGAAGGACGCAGAGTCGCACGCGACCGTCGACGGAAGGGACGTCGTGCTGGGACCGGCGCGGATCGAGACGGTCAGGGTGTCGACGTGAGCGAGGCGTTCGATGCGATCGTCCTTCGACGTCTAACGCCTCAGACAGGACGGTCCCCGGCGGACACGATCTCGTCGAGCCCCTCGCGCAACGCCTCGAAGCGCCGCTCGCCGAGCGAGCGGCGCGTTCGCATCTCCAGCGCCTGCACGACCCGTCGGCATTCCGCCGCCGCCCTGCGCCCATGCGCCGTGAGCTTCACGACCTTGGCCCGCGCGTCCTCAGGATCCGGAACCCGTCGCACGTATCCGCGTGACTCCAGGTCGTCCACGACGAGCATCATCCCTTGCTTGGTGACGCGGGCCCGCCGCGCGAGCTCGGTCAGGCGCGTCCCCGAGCGACGATCGACGTACAGGAACACGGCGGAGTGCCCCGGCCGAAGATCCGGATAGCCCCGCTCCTCGAGCGAGGCGGCGAGCTCCGACGACAACACCCGATGGGATTCGAGGAGAAGCCGGGGCAGGTCGACGTCGATCACGCACGCCTATCCTCCCGCGCGGCGAGCCGATGGTCAACGTACCTGACCATCCTCACGGGGTAGCCTGGGCAGATGGCCGTCGAGATCCGCGAAGCGCTCCCCGAGGAGTACGCGGAGACGGGGGTCGTGACGGCGGACGCCTATCGAGAGTTCTTCTCCGACGCCGACGCCGAGCTCCGGTCGTACCTGGAGGAGATCGCGGACGTCACGAGACGTGCGCCGCGCACAACCATCCTCGTCGCCGTGGACGGCGACCGGATCATCGGCTCCGCCACGCTCGAGCTCGACGGCCGAACCGACGAGGACGCCGGGCCGCTCGCACCCGACGAGGCGCACATCCGGATGCTGGGCGTCCACGCCGACGCGCGTGGCGCCGGCGTCGGGAAGCGGCTCATGGCCGCCTGCGAGGAACGGGCCCGCGAGGCCGGACGGACCCGGATGACGCTGCACACGACGACGCTGATGCGCGCGGCGCGAGAGATGTACGCATCGTTGGGATATGAGCGGTCGGAGGATCGCGTGTTCCCCGACGGCTTCGTCCTTCTCGGCTATACCAAGCAGCTCGACTGACCCGCTCCCGTTCGGTGTGTTCAGTTGAGCCCGCGCGCGTCCTGTTTCAAAGCCAGATCCACACCGGCCGCCGCGGCAAAGATGATCGGCCGCGCCGCCGGGTCGATGGGCCCCGTCACCTCGAGCAGGTAGTGGTCGGCCGTGGTGAACGCCGTCCGGAGCAGCCCTTCCCAGGACTTGGTGATCCTCGCCACCTCCTGGTTCGCGGTGTCGCGGATGGAGAAGTTCCAAGCGCGCCAGTTCTCACCGTTCAATGAACCGAGGCCGACCCCGTTCCCGTCCTCGAGCGCGAACCGGATCTTACCCACCATGTTCTGTTGCACGATCCTCCCGACGTCTACCCCTGCAGCGTCCTTCACGAGGACCGTCGACTTGAAAACCTTGCGAGGGCGTGTGAGCTCCACGACCTTGGCGCCGTTCTCGTCGTAGACGGCGAGTGTGTGCGTCATGAACTGGTCGAGGGAAGACGCGAGCCTGGCGATCTTCTTGAGCTGCGACTGGCCTTCCTGACGAACCACACCGATCCGCGTCCCGTCCTCGTCCAGGATCTCGAACTCGGTGTTCAGCTCGATGATCTTGGTCCTCTGGTGGAAGACCCATCGGTCGCGATCCAGCAACGCGGTCATCCAGCGCTCCTTGACGTCGTCGGCCGGCAGGTTACTCGTTCCGCACGACCTGGCCGTCCGCCAGGATCACGCCATCCTCGCACTCCGCCTGCACCAGCCCGCCCTTGAACTGCTGCTGGTAGAGAAGGGCGTATAGGCCCCCCTGCTCCAGGAGCTCGTCGTGCGAACCGCGCTCGGCCACCCGTCCGCGGTCGATCACGAAGATCACGTCGGCTCGCAGGATGGTGGAGAGCCGGTGGGCGATGGCGACCGTCGTCCGGCCTTCCATCAGCGGCTCCAACGCCGCCTGGACCAGGCGCTCCGAGTTGGTGTCGAGGCTGGACGTCGCCTCGTCCAGGATCAGGATGCGCGGATCCTTCAAGATCACGCGCGCGATCGCCAGGCGTTGCTTCTCGCCGCCGGAGAGTTTGTATCCCCGCTCCCCCACGATCGTGTCGTAGCCCTCGGCGAGCTCGGCGATCCGGTCGTGGATGTTCGCGGCTCGCGCGGCGGCCTCCAGCTCCTCTTGGGTCGCGTCGGGTTTGCCGTACAGCAGGTTGCGGCGGACCGTCGTGTGGAACAGATAGGTCTCCTGCGTCACGACGCCGACCATGTCGCCGAGCGACTCCAGTGCGATCTTGCGCACGTCGATGCCGTCGATCTCGACGGCGCCCTCCTGCACGTCGTACAGCCGCGGTACGAGGTACGTGATCGTGGTCTTGCCGGCGCCGCTCGGACCGACGAGCGCCGCGAGCTGGCCCGGCAGGATCTCCATGTCGACGTCGTCGAGCGTCCACGGCCGCGGTCCTTCGTGGTCGACAGAGAACGCCGCCGCAAGGTCCGGGGGCGAGACTGGGATCTGATCGGGCGGCGGCGTGTCGTAGCGGAACTTCACGTTCCGCAGACGCACCTGCCCGCGGACCTGCTCGGGGTTGACGACCACGGCCTCCGGGTCGTCCTGGATGTCCTGGGGCAGGTCCAGGTACTCGAAGATCCGATCGAACAGCGCGAACGACGTCTGCACGTCGTTCGAGATCTGCAGCATCGACCCGATCGGGAAGAAGATCCGCGACTGGAGGGTGGTGAACGAGACGATCGCTCCGGCGGTGATAGCCGCCGGGCTGGTGCCCGTCACCCATCCGACGACGAGGTACACGAGCGCCGGCATGATCGAGAAGAACGTGCCCACGACCGCGAAGAACGACTGCCCGA
>CAZDXK010000046.1:0-8692 GCA_964509215.1 uncultured Actinomycetes bacterium
GAGACGGACGCAGAGGCGGGGGCGCTCGCCGTAGCGGTCGACGCCGGGGCGCGGGTCCTGACCGCCACGCCTGCCTTCGGGGTGTTCGACGGGCCGCTCGTGGCGGCCGCGAGCCACGACGCGCTCTATCGGATCCGCCCGCGACACCTCGTGTTCGCGACCGGGGCCGTCGAGCAGTCGGCCGTGTTCCCGAACAACGATCTGCCGGGGATCGTGCTCTCGTCGGCCGTCGAGCGTCTGGTCGAGACGTACCGCGTCCTCCCCGGGCGGCAGGCGGTCGTGCTGACGTCGGGCGATGGGGGGTATCGGTCGGCCCGCCTCCTCAGGGACGCAGGAGCCAGCGTGACCGTGATCGATCTGCGTTCCCCCGACGCCGTGCCCGCGATGGACGGGATCGGGTCCATCCCCGGGCAGACGATCCTGGCGGCGCACGGCCGCCGGTGGGTGAAGGGAGTGACGGTGGGGCCCACCGGTGCTCGAACGGGCCGCAAGATCCCGTGCGACCTGGTCGTGTCCTCGGGGTTCGCCGTGCCGTCGACGAACCTGCTCGCGATGACCGGAGTGGAGCTCGCGTTCGACGACGCGGCGCAGGCGTACCTCCCCGTGGAGCTACCCTCGAACGTCCACGCGGCCGGCGCGGTCGCCGGAGCTCGTTCCGTCGACTCGGCCGTCACGCAAGGCCGGTTGGCCGGCCTGGAGGCGGCGGCCGCAGTCGGGCGCGACGTGGATGTGGCGCGCATCGGAGTGCTCGCCCGTGAGGCCCAGGTCGCAGGGGACCCAGTGGTCCTGCCACCCGAGGCGTCTCTTCTCGACGGCAAGCAGTTCGCGTGCCTCTGCATGGACGTGACGAACAAGGAGCTGAAGAAGGCCGTCGCGGAGGGGTTCGACTCCATGGAGCTCCTCAAGCGATACACCACCATCACCATGGGGCCGTGCCAGGGGAAGGCGTGCATGTTGTCGTCGCAGCGGCTCTGCGCTCGCGCGACGGGGTCATCGTTCGCTGAGACGAGGCCGACAACCTCCCGGCCGCCGTGGACGCCGGTGGAGCTGGGAACGCTCGCCGGCGCACGCCGGACCCCGCGCAAGGAGACCACGATCCACGAGCTGCACGACGTGGCGGGCGCGACGTTCATGTGGGCCGGAGACTGGCGGCGCCCGCACCACTACGCGACGCCTGAGGAGGAGGTCGACGCCGTTCGCCACCGAGTGGGGGTGATCGACGTGGGCACGCTGGGCAAGTTCCGCGTGCGGGGACCGCAGGCGGTAGATCTCTTGGAGCGGTTGTACCCGAACCGGTTCTCCGACCTGGCGGTCGGACGGATCCGATACGGGGTCATGCTGAACGATGAGGGCGTGATCCTGGACGACGGCGCAGTCTGCCGCGTGGACGACGAGGAGTTCTTCGTCACGGTAACGACGGGCAACACGGCTGCGCTCGAGCGGTGGATCACCTGGTGGCTCGCGGATTGGCGGCTGGACGTGCAGGTGCTGAACGTCACCGGAGCGTTCGCCTCGCTCAACCTGGCTGGGCCGAGGGCGCGGACCGTCATGCAACGCCTCACGGACGCGGATGTGTCGGCGGAGGGTATGCCGTACCTCGCGTGCAGGAGCTTCGAGGTCGCGGGCGCGCCCGCCCTGGTTCTGCGGATCGGTTTCGTCGGCGAGATGGGGTATGAGATCCACGTGCCGAGCTTGTTCGGCGAGGCCGTCTGGACAGCGATCATGAGCGCCGGGGCCGATCAGGGCATCGCACCCTTCGGGCTCGAGGCGCAGCGCATCCTCCGCTTGGAGAAGCAGCACATCCTGGTCGGACAGGACACGGACGCGGAATCGGATCCGTATGAAGCCGGCCTCGGCTGGATGGTCAAGGGCGACAAGCTGGACTTCCTGGGGAAGCGCTCGCTGGAGGATCTGGAGCGGGACGGACCCGGCGAGCGGCTCATCGGGTTCACGGCCGATCCGTCATGGGTTCCGCCGGAAGGTGCGTCGGTCGTCCACGAAGGGGTCTGGGTCGGACGCGTGACATCGGCTCGGCGGAGCGCTGCCGCGGGAGCCACGGTGGGCCTTGCATGGGTGCCGGCAGGCTGGGCGAACGAGGGGACGGAGTTCGAGATCCAGTTCGGCCCCAGCCACGCCGTCGCCCGCGTGGCGCTCCGACCGTTCTACGATCCCGACGGCGAGAGGCTCCGGTCGTGAGCGATCCCGGCATGACGATCTCGACCGCTCGAGCTCGGACGTCCCTGCCCATGCTGCGTTCGCCTCTCGCTTCGATCCACGCGAGCGCCGGGGCCGACGTGGTGTCCGAGGGGGGAGCCGAGGTGGTTCGAGCCTACGGCGACACGGACCGGGAGCGCGCGTCCGTCGCCGAGGCCATCGGCGTGGCGGACATCACCGTTCGCGCGAAGATCGACGTCCGGGGAGACGTGGACCGGGCGCTCTCCCCGGTCCCGGGGGATGGTGTGGCGAGGATCGCGGGGGACTGGGCCCTGCTGTTCTCCCCGCCGGGTTCGGTGACCGAACGGGTCGCATCGATGCAGGTGGCCTCGGGACCGTCCGCGATGGTCACCGACGTGACGCACCTCTACGCTGGTTTCGCGCTCGCCGGCCCCTGTCTGCCGGACGCGCTCGCCCGGCTCACGGCCTGGGATCCATCGACTCTCGCGGCGGGAGCCGCGACCGGCGCGCCGATCGCGGACGTCCGGGCGATCGTGGCGCGGCGAGAGGCCGCGGTGCCGCTCCTGGAGGTCTGGGTGGCCATGGAGCTCGCGCGGTACGCGTGGCGGTCGATCCTGGAGGTCGTCGAACGCCTGGGCGGCGAGCCCGTCGGATGGGACGCGCTCCGCAGGCAGGGGTGGCGCTGATGCATCCGATCCGCTATTTCCGGCCGTGGCGTATGTGGCGGCGCCCAGAGCTGAAGCCGACCTACGACGTGGTGGTCGTTGGCGGTGGCGCCCACGGACTGGCCATCGCCTACGAGCTCGCGAAGCGGGGCGTCAAGGACGTGGCGGTGGTAGAGCGCAACTACATCGGCGCCGGCGGCAGCGGGCGCAACACCACGATCGTCCGCGCGAACTATCGCACGCCGGAAGGGGTTGCCTTCTATAAGGAGGCGCTCCGTCTCTACGAGCAACTCGCGCAAGAGCTCGACTACAACCTGTTGTTCTCCCAACAGGGACATCTGACGCTCGCGCACGCGGAACGCGCGGTGAACGTGGCGCACGAGCGCGCCGAGGTGAACCGGCTGTTGGAGGTGGACAGCCGCGTGATCTATCCGGACGAGATCGCCGGGCTGTGTCCCGAGCTCGACCTGTCGGAGCGCCCGGAGTTCCCGATCATGGCGGCGCTCTATCACCCGCCCGGGGGCGTGATCCGGCACGACGCAGTGGTGTGGGCGTACGCGCGACAGGCTGACCGAAGGGGTGTCCACATCCACCAGGACACCGACGTGACCGGGATCGACGTCGAGGACGGACGGGTCACGAAGGTCCGGACCACCAAGGGCGACATCTCGACACGGGTGGTGATCTCGGCCGTCGCCGGGTGGACATCGGAGATCGCCGATATGGCCGGCGTCCGCGTGCCCATCGTGACGCACCCCCTCCAGGCGTTCGTTACCGAGCCGCTCAAGCCGTTCCTCGACGTGATCTTGGTCTCCGCCACGCTGCACGTCTACGTGTCGCAGACCGACCGCGGGGAGGTGTTGATCGGCTCGGAGATCGAGCCGTACTCCTCGTATAGCCAGGCATCGACGCTCGACTTCCTTGAGGTGACGGCCAAGCACACGCTCGAGCTGCTTCCGATCCTCGGCCGCGTTCGACTGATGCGCGCCTGGGGCGGCCTGTGCGACGTCACGCCCGACTACAGCCCCATCATGGGCGAGACCGAGGTCGAGGGATTCCTGATCGACGGCGGTTGGGGGACGTATGGGTTCAAGGCCACGCCCATCTGTGGCGTGACCATGGCCGAGCTGGTCGACACGGGACGGGTGCCGGAGCTGATCCGGCCGTTCGCGGTCTCGCGGTTCTGGGACCGGACGCTCGTCTCGGAGATCGCCGCGGCCGCCGTCTCGCACTGATCCTGGGTCCTGGCGGTGGACCCTTCTCCTCGGGCACCCTACGCTGGACCCATGGTCTCGGCCGAACCGCTCCGCCGCAACCTCACGCCGACGAAGGTGGTGGTGGTGCGCGACGGCGCTCGATCGGAGCGTGCCGACACGCTCGCGACGGAAGAGCCGATGGAGATCCGGGCGGGTGGTCCGGGGCAGGAGGCGGGGGCGGTCGCCATCACGATGAGGACCCCGGGCGGCGACTTCGAGCTCGCGGTGGGTTTCTTGTTCACGGAGGGCCTGATCTCACCCGGCGACGTGCATCGCGTGGCGTACTGCGACGACCTCCCGGGCGAGGATCAGCGGTACAACGTCGTCTCGGTGACGCTCGATGAGCCGTTCGACCGCGAACGGCTCCATCGCAACTTCGCCGCGACCTCGTCCTGCGGCATCTGCGGCAAGGCCTCGCTCGACGATGTGGAGGTGCGATGCGCTCCCGTCGCTCCCGGTCCGAAGGTGTCCGCCGGGGTGCTCGTGTCGCTGCCGGACCGCCTGCGGGCGGGTCAGAAGGTGTTCGACCGGACAGGGGGTCTGCACGCGGCCGGGTTGTTCTCCCCCGACGGCGAGCTCCTCACCCTGCGGGAGGATGTGGGCCGGCACAACGCCGTCGACAAGGTGATCGGCGAACAGCTCCTGGCCGGCCGGCTCCCTCTGGTGAAGCACGTCCTACAGGTCAGCGGGCGTGCGTCCTTCGAGATCGTTCAGAAGGCCGCCGTGGCCGGGATCCCCATCGTGAGCGCCGTGAGCGCTCCGTCGTCGCTCGCCGTCGAGGCCGGGCAGCGCTTCGGCATGACCATCGTGGGGTTCGTCCGCGGCGGCGGCTGCAACGTGTACTCGCACGCCGAGCGCATCGTGACGTGAGCGGTCCTCCGAACGACCGGGGGTCGTCTCCCGCCTCACCGCGTCGGTGAGCCTCGCGTAGAATCGGTTTCACGCACCGACGTTCGGTGGAAAGGAGAGCCGATGAAGAACGGGCTCACGCGACTCACCGAGCCGATGGTCCGCGACGACGGCGTGCTTCGCACCGCCACCTGGGACGAGGCCCTGGACAGGGCCACGGCCGGGTTGCGCGCCGCGACGGAGCGGAACGGCGGCAACGGGGTCGGCCTGTTCAGTTGCTCGAAGGCCACGAACGAGATGAACTTCGTCGCACAGAAGTTCGCCCGTCAGGTCCTGCACAGCAACAACATCGATAGCTGCAACCGCACCTGACACGCTCCTTCCGTGGTCGGTCTGGCCACAGTGTTCGGAGCAGGCGGCGGGACAAGCTCATACGAAGAGATCGAGCACACCGATCTCATCCTCTTGTGGGGGTCGAACGCGCGAGCGGCGCATCCGATCTTCTTCCATCACGTCTTGAAGGGGATCCACGACGGGGCGAAGCTGATCGTGGTCGACCCGCGCCGGACGGAGTCCGCGGAGTGGGGCGACCTGTGGCTCGGGATCGACGTGGGGAGCGACATCGGGCTCTCGAACACGATCGCTCGCGAGATCATCGTCAACGACCTGCAGCACCACACCTTCATCGAGCACGCGACCACCGGCTTCGAGGCGTACAGGGAGTCGGTGATGGAGTGGACGCTCGAGCGCGGCGAAGAGGTGACGGGGGTCCCCGCCGAGATCATCCAGGAGGTCGCGCACGCCTACGCCAAGGCGGATCGCGCGGTGATCTGTTGGACGCTCGGTATCACCGAGCACCACAACGCCGTGGACAACGTGCTCGCGTTGATCAACCTCAGCCTGCTGACCGGCCATGTCGGTGTGTACGGGAGCGGCGTAAATCCCTTGCGCGGACAGAACAACGTCCAGGGCGGCGGCGACATGGGCGCCATCCCCAACAAGCTCCCCGGGTTCCAGGACATCGAGAAGGATCCGGCCGCGCGCGAGAAGTTCGAGCGCGCGTGGGGGGTACCGATCACGCCGAAGTACGGATGGCACCTCACCCAGATGTTCCATGCGATGGAGCGAGGCGACCTCCGCGCGGTCTACGTGATAGGGGAGAACCCCGCGAGCTCCGAGGCGGACGCCACGCACGCGACGCCCCTGCTCGAGAACCTCGATTGCCTGATCGTCCAGGACATCTTCATGACGAAGACGGCAGAGCTCGCCGACGTGGTGTTCCCCGCCTCCGCCGCCTGGGCGGAGGCAGAGGGCACGGTCACCAACAGCGAGCGCCGCGTCCAGAGGGTCCGCAAAGCGCTCGATCCGCCCGGCAACGCGAAGGACGACATCTGGATCATCGCGCAGCTGGCGAAGCGGCTGGGCGTGGATTGGGGAGAGGTCACGGCGCTCGACGCATGGGAGGAGCTTCGGTCGCTCTCCCCGATGCACGCCGGGATGTCCTACGAACGCCTCGAGGAGCTCGGCGGGATCCAGTGGCCGTGTCCGGACGAGTCCCATCCCGGCACGCTCTTCCTGCACGCTCGCCTGTGGGAGTTCGACGACCCCGAGCGACAGGGGGCAAAGGCGCCGTTCAGCGTCGTGGTCGACGACCCGCCGGTCGACGGTCTGGATACCGATTTCCCGCTCCGGCTGACGACGGGCCGACGGCTCGACTCGTACAACACGGGGGTGCAGAGCGGCGGCTACACGTCTCCTCTCCGGCGCCCGGAGTCGATCGAGGTCTCACCGGAGGACGCCGAGATGCTCGGCGTCGAGGAAGGGGAGCGAGTGACGGTGACGTCGCGTCGCGGTTCCGTCGAGGCGCCGATCTACATCGACGACGGCCTCCGGCCGGGCCTCGTGTTCATGACCCTGCACTTCCCCGACGAGGTCGAGACGAACCGACTCACGATCGAAGCGAACGACCCGAAATCCGGGACCGCCGAGTTCAAGGCCACCGCCGTGCGGATCGAGAAGCTGGCTCGGGTGCCCGCCGACGTGAGCGGCAACCGGGACGCCGATTGATGGGGGCGCCGTGGATCTGCACCTGATGTCGGCGGCGCCGACCGACGAGGAGCGCGCGGCTGTGGACGAGCTTCTCGGTCCGCCCGACACCGGTTGGGTGGGTGGGGAACGCGAGCCCGGCGCCGAGAGACGGTTCGCGCGCGGTGGGCGCGACGCGCGCGATAGGCGCGACCTCCTGCTTCCCGTCCTTCACGCGCTTCAGTCGCGCGTCGGATGGATCAGCGAAGGGGGTCTGACCTACGTCTGTCAGCGCCTCACCGTGCCGCCGGCCGAGGCATACGGCGTCGCCACGTTCTACGCGATGTTCAGCTTGGAGCCGCGACCGCGGACCGTCGTCCACGTCTGCGATGACCTCGCATGCCGGATCGGCGGCGACGCGCTCTGCACCGAGCTGGAGCGGGGGTTCGGACCTGCCGGCACGGTCGGACCCGACGGAACCGCCACTTGGCTCCGGAGCCCGTGCCTGGGCATGTGCGAACGGGCGCCGGCGATGCTGGTCCAGCGGGCGGGCCCGGACTCGGTCGACGAAGCGTTCGGCACCGCGACGGCCGTCCGGATAGTGGGTCTGCTCTCCGGCGGCGCCTCGGGGGCGGAGTTCGCGCGTCCGAACGATCCCGAGGTGGTCTCGGCGCCGCAGACGTGGGATGCGGACCATCGAGCGGGCTTGCGGTTGCTGCGGCGCGTCGGCGTGGTGGATCCCAGCTCGATCGACGACTACCGCGCGCACGGCGGCTACGAGGCCCTACGTCGCGCGCACGAGCTGGGTCCGGATAGCGTGATCCAGGAGGTCACGGACGCCAAGCTCATGGGTCGCGGAGGCGCCGCGTTCCCGACCGGGGTGAAGTGGAAGGCCGTCTCCGAGCAGGCGGTCCACCCGCACTTCTTCATCTGCAACGCGGACGAGTCCGAACCGGGGACGTTCAAGGACAGGATCGTCATGGAGCAGGACCCGTTCGCGGTGATCGAGGCCCTGACGATCGCCGGCTACGCCACGGGCTGCGAGCAGGGCTACATCTACGTCCGGGGGGAGTATCCGCTCGCCGCCGAACGGCTCCTGCACGCGATCGCGGAGTCGCGCCGCCATGGGTTCCTGGGCGACGACGTCATGGGAACGGGCTCCCGATTCGACGTCGAGCTTCGGCGAGGCGCAGGTGCCTACATCTGCGGTGAGGAGACGGCGCTGTTCAACTCGCTCGAGGGCAAGCGCGGGGAACCACGGAACAAGCCGCCGTTCCCCGTGCAACGCGGCGTGTTCGGCAAGCCGACCGGCATCAACAACGTCGAGACGCTGATCAACGTGCTCGAGATCATGCGGATAGGCGGACCGGCGTACGCCGAGATCGGGACCGAGGGGTCCACCGGGCCACGGCTGTTCTGCGTGAGTGGCACGGTGATGCGGCCGGGGCTCTACGAGGTCGACTCCGGGGCCACGCTCCGTGACGTGCTCGACCTCGCCGGCGGCATCCTGGGGACGCCGAGGGCGATCCTGCTGGGGGGCGCGGCCGGGGGGTTCGTGACGCCCGACAGGCTCGACATCCCGCTCACGTTCGAAGACGCCCGCAGCGGCGGCTACACGTTGGGCTCGGGCGTCGTGATGGCGTTCAACGAGTCGGTCGACCTGGTCGACATGGTCCTGCGGATCGCCCGCTTCTTCCGCGACGAGTCCTGCGGACAGTGCGT
>CAZDXK010000047.1:0-8660 GCA_964509215.1 uncultured Actinomycetes bacterium
CGAACGGCATGGCGCCGGAGTCGTACCAGGTGTCGATCACCTCGAGGACCCGCGTGGCCGTGTCGCCGCACTCCGGACAGGGGAACGTCACCTCGTCGATCGCCGGGCGGTGCGGATCCACGTCGCTGACGTCGCGTCCAGCGAGCTCGCCCAGCTCTTTCAGCGACCCGATCGCCGTCTGGTGTCCGGCCGCGCACCGCCAGATCGGTAGCGGCGTGCCCCAGTACCGCTCGCGTGAGAGGGCCCAGTCCACGTTGTTCTCGAGCCAGTTGCCGTAGCGCCCGTGCTTGATGTGGTCGGGGACCCAGTTGACCGACCCATTGACCTCAAGCAGACGCTCCTTCACGGCGGTGGTCCGGGCGTACCAGACCGACCGCGCGTAGTACAGGAGCGGGGTCCCGCACCTCCAACAGAACGGATAAGCGTGCTCGACCGTCTCGGCGCGCAGGAGCACGCCACGCTCGTCGAGGTCCTCGACGATCTTCGGATCGGCGTCCTTGACGAAGAGCCCGCGGATGAACGCCGGGGCGAGGTCGTTGAACCTGCCCGCGTCGTCGACCGGCTTGAAGACCGGCCAGCCCTGCGCACGGCCCACCGCCAGGTCCTCGGCGCCGAACGCCGGTGCCATGTGGACGATCCCGGTCCCGTCCCCCATGGAGACGAAGTCGCCCGCCACGACGACGTGAGCTCCCTCGACGTTCGGATAGGGCGGCCGATACCGGATCCCCACGAGGTCGGCGCCCAGGAGCGTCTCGACGACGTCGCCGTCGTCTCCGACGACACGCTCGCGGAGCGCGGCACCGAGCACGAGCCGCTCGCCGTTGCGCTCCACCACAACGTAGGACGCATCCTCGTCGACCGCGAGACCTTCGTTGGACGGAAGTGTCCAGGGCGTGGTCGTCCAGCCGAGCACCGACGCGCCGACGAGTGAAGGATCGCGTGCCTCGATGACGGGGAACCGCAGGAACAGGCTGGGGTCCTCGACGGTGCGGTAGCCCATCGCCACCTCGGCGTCGGAGAGCGCGGTCCCGCAGCGAGGGCAGTATGCCGCGACCCGGTCCGACTCGACGAGGAGACCGCGATGGTGCAACCGCTTGAGCGACCACCACACCGACTCGATGTACTCGGTGTCCATCGTCCAGTACGCGTCTGACATGTCGATCCAGAAACCGATGCGCTCCGTCAGCCGTTCGAACTCGCTGACGTAGCGGCCGACCGACTCACGACATAGCCGGTTGAATCCCGCGATCCCGAACGCCTCGATGTCGCGCTTGCCGGTGGTGCCGATCTCCCGCTCGACCTCCAGCTCCACCGGGAGCCCGTGACAGTCCCATCCACCTTTGCGCGGCACCAGATGGCCGGTCATCGTCTTGAAGCGCGGGTAGACGTCTTTGAACACCCGAGCCTCGACGTGGTGGATGCCCGGGTTGCCGTTCGCGGTCGGAGGCCCTTCGTAGAAGACCCAGAGCGGATCGTCCTTCCGTAGCTCGATGCTACGGGCGAACACGTCCTCCTTGCGCCAGAACTCGAGGATGCGCCGCTCGAGCTCCGGGAAGCTGACCTTCGGGTCCACCGGTTCGAACCGCTGCATGCTCTCCGTCTCCTCTCGCGCCCACGACGCGAAAACGCCTCGTCCCTTGCAGGGACGAGGCGTTGGCCCCGCGGTACCACCCCGCTTGTCGGGCGCCTAAGGCGCCCGACCGCTCACGGCCGCCATCGCGGCCTCCCGCTGTCACGGGCGGGGCCCGGCTGCGTCTACTGCGGGGCCCAACGTCCGGCGGACCCCGGTTCGGGCAGCGGCTCGGGGAGGATCTTCGCGGAGGTCTCGCGCCGGGCTCCCACCGTCCCCGGCTCGCTTGGGCCAGACGATCTCCGCTACTCGTTCCCGTCGTCGCCTCTGGCGGGCATGCTACACGCGGACATGGCGACCATCACGGTGCGAGTGGCTCCTCGGTCCGGCCGGACGGCCGTGGAGAAGGGACCGGACGGCGTCGTCATCCGTGTGCGCGCGGCTCCCGAGGGAGGCCGGGCCACCGAGGAGGCCGCGCGGGCACTGGCGGAGATGCTGGGCGTGGCGCGGACCCGCATCCGCCTGCGGACCGGCGCGCGCTCGCGCACGAAGACGTTCGACGTCGATGGGCTCTCGGACCAGGATCTCCAGCAGCGGATACGAAGGAGCTGACACTCGGCCGCGCGCGCGACGGTTCCCGGTTCGCCGATGGCCCCTGTGCTACCCTCCCTCGACCATGGCCGAGATCAAGTTGACGAAGAAAGAGATAGCTGACCTGCGGATTCGCCTCGAAGAGGAGCGCGTCCAATTGGACAACCAACTCACTAGCATCGAGGAGGATTCCTTCGCATCGACGCAGTCGGATGCCTCGGGCGACGTGGGTCTGGACGACGAGCCGGCCGATGCGGGCACGGCCACCTTCGAGCGCGAGAAGGACCTCTCGATCGAGAACAACGTCCGCGACCTCCTCCATAAGATCGATCGTGCCCTCAAGCGCATCGAGGACGGGACCTACGGCATCTGCGACATCTGCGGGAAGGTCATCGAGAAGGCTCGGGTGAAGGCGCTCCCGTACGTGGATCTCTGCATCAAGGACGCCCAGGCGCAGTCCCGGCGGTAGGGTTCGTGACGCGCCACTGGCGCTCGGCCGGAGCGCTCTTCGCCGTCGCGGGCGCGGTCTGGGTCCTCGATCGGCTGAGCAAGCTCTGGGTGGAGCGCACCTTGGAGGGACGTCCGCCGATCTCCCTGATCCCCGGCGTGCTCGACTTACGGTTCACGACGAACGCCGGGGGGGCCTTCAGCCTCGGGCAGCGAACCCCGTGGATATTCGTCGGCGCGTCGATCCTGGTCTCTGTGGCCATCGTCGCCACGGCGTTCCGCCACACGAACGTCACGACATCGCTCGCCTTGGGCCTCATCCTCGGCGGGGCGGTGGGCAACCTCACCGATCGGATCGTGCGAGGTTCGGGGTTCTCGGGCCACGTGGTCGATTTCGTCGACTTCCGTGTCTGGCCGGTCTTCAACGTGGCGGATTCGGCGATCGTGGTCGGCGCCGTGGCCCTGGCCATCTCCTCGTTCACCGCGGACCGCGACCGCTCGCCGTCTCACGATGCCGGCTGAGCGGTTCGTCGGCGAGCCGGGACGCCTCGACGCCGTCCTCGCTCGTGTGACCGGGCTCACCCGTGCGGACGTGCAACGCGCGATCGTGTCGGGCCTCGTCACGGTCGACGGCGTCGTCCGCCAGAAGTCGTTCGCGCTCACGGGCGGCGAGACGTTGGAGATGGGGATCGAGGTCGAGGCGCCCCTGGAGCCTGAGGGACCGCCGGTGCCGGTCCGGTTCGAGGACGCGCACCTGCTCGTGGTCGCCAAGCCGCCCGGCCTCGTCACGCATCCCACCGAGCGCCGCCGCTCCGGGACCCTCGTGAACCGTCTGCTCGGCATGGGCGTTCCCCTGTCGGCCGCGGGCGGTCCCCTGCGGCCCGGGATCGTGCACCGGCTCGACGCGGGGACGTCGGGCCTCATGCTGGTGGCGAAGACCGATGAGACCCACGACGCCCTGGTGGCGATGTTCCGGCGCCACGCGGTCGAGCGCCGGTACCTCGCGCTCGTCCGCGGCCCGGTTGAGCACGACACGTTCGCGGTGCAAGCGGCGCTCGGTCGGCACGCCGCGCGGGTGACCCTGGACGCGACGGGAGGGCGTCCCGCCGAGACACGGTTCGAGGTTCGCGAACGACCAGGGCCCACCACGTTGCTAGAGGCCCTGCCGCGAACCGGGCGCACGCATCAGATCCGGGTGCACCTTTCGTCGATCGGCCATCCCATCCTGGGCGACCGCGTGTACGGGGGAGCGGGGGACGACGCGCGCCGGCTAGGGCTCACGAGACCGTTCCTGCATTCGTGGCGGATCTCGTTCGAGCACCCGATCACGGGTGAACGCATCGAGTGCGAGGAGTCCCTTCCGGACGACCTGGCCTCGGCGCTCTCCCGGGCGAGGTGGGCCAACGGCTCCGCGACAGGCCCCCGCGACCTGCAGCCTTGACGGCCTCCGGGGTCGGGCGTACCTTGAAGCTCCCCGGAATCACACGGATGTAAGTTTATCCACATCCCGTCCGACGGCTGTGGAGAACCACCGTTACAGGAGGCCTGACCAGCGCCGATGACCGCCGAGCCGAGCTTCGTTCACCTCCACGTCCACTCCGAGTACTCGCTGCTCGACGGCGCCGCCCGGATCGAGGCGCCGAAGTTCCACCCCGAGGCGCCGACGATCTTCACCGAGGCCGCCCGCCACGGCATGTCGGCGGTGGCGGTGACCGATCACGGGGCGATGTTCGGGGCGCTCCGGTTCTTCGAGGCCGGGCGCAAAGCCGGGATCAAACCGATCATCGGGGTCGAGGCCTACGTCGCGCCGGGCTCGCGGTTCGAGCGGAACCCGGGGGAGAACGAGGAGAAATACCACCACCTCACCCTCCTCGCGGAGAACGAGGCGGGCTATCGGAACCTGTTGAAGCTCGTCTCCGCCGCCTACCTCGAGGGGTTCTACCACAGGCCCCGGATGGACAAGGAGCTGCTCGCCGAGCACTCGGAGGGCATCGTCTGCCTCTCGGGTTGCCTGTCGAGCGAGCTGTCGACGATGCTGCTCGCCGGTCAGGATCGGCGCGCCGAGGAGGCCGCTGGGCGGTATCGGGACATCTTCGGTCCCGACAGGTTCTTCGTGGAGCTGCAGGAACACGGCATCCCCGAGCAACGCCGGGTCCTGCCCAAGCAGATCGCGCTCGCCCGTTCGCTCGGCATCCCGCTCGTCGCGACGAACGACCTGCACTACACGGTGAAGGAGGACGCCAAGCCGCACGACGTGCTGCTGTGCATCCAGCAACAGAAGCTCCAGAGCGACCCCAAGCGGCTGAAGTTCGACTCGGAGGAGTTCTACCTGAAGAGCCCGCTGGAGATGCGGCGGGTCTTCCACGAGCTGCCGGAAGCCTGCGACAACACCCTGCTGATCGCGGAACGGGTCGAGCTCGACCTGGTGTACGGGGACCGCGCGCCGGCCGATCAACGGTTCCACCTGCCGCGTTTCGAAACGCCGGACGGTAAGGAACTCGAGAGCTATCTCCGGGAGCTCGTGTATCAGGGGGCGCCCGAGCGCTACCCGACGCTCACGGAGGACATCCGCAGGCGCATCGATGATGAACTCGACGTCATCACCCAGATGGGCTTCGCCGGGTACTTCCTGATCGTGTGGGACCTGATCCGGTTCGCGCGCGAGAGCGGGATCCGCGTGGGGCCCGGCCGGGGCTCGGCCGCGGGCTCGGTCGTGTCCTACTGCTTGCGGATCACCGACCTGGACCCGCTGCGCTACGGACTGATCTTCGAACGCTTCCTGAATCCCGCGCGGCGATCGATGCCCGATATCGACATGGACTTCGACGAGCGCCGTCGGGACGAGGTGATCCGCTACGCGACCGAGCGGTACGGCTCCGATCACGTGGCGCAGATCATCACGTTCCAGACCATCAAGGGGAAGCAGGGCATCCGTGACGCCGCGCGTGTGCTGGGGTTCCCGCCGGTCGTCGGCGATCGCCTCTGCAAGATGTACCCGCCGACGGTGATGGGCCGTGACTTCCCGATCGAGGACGCGCTGAAGGAGTCGCCCGAGTTCCGCGAGGCGTACGAGAAGGAGCCCGAGGCCAAGGAGATCGTCGATACGGCTCGAGCGCTCGAAGGTCTACGCCGCGAGGACTCGGTGCACGCGGCTGGCGTCGTGATCGGCGACGCGCCGCTCGTGAACTATCTTCCACTCAAGCTGTCGAAGGATTCCCGCGACGATTCCAAACGTGTCGTGACGCAGTTCGACATGGTCGGCGTCGAGGCCCTGGGGCTGCTGAAGATGGATTTCCTCGGGTTGCGGACGCTCTCCGTGATCGACGACACGGTTCGACATCTCCGAGCCCGAGGTGTCGAGCTCGACATCGATCACGTCCCCCTGGACGACGCCGCGACATACGCGATGCTCCAGAACGCGGACACGACCGGGGTCTTCCAGATGGAGTCGGCAGGGATGCGTTCCCTTATCAAGACGCTCGCGCCCGACCGGTTCGAGGACATGATGGCGCTCGTCGCCCTCTATCGGCCGGGACCGCTGAACCAGGGGATGCACACCGAGTACGCGGAGCGCAAGCACGCGCGGCGCAAGGTCACGTACCCGCATCCGGACCTGGAGGAGATCCTTTCCACGACGTACGGCGTGATGGTTTACCAGGAGCAGATCATGCAGATCGCCGTGCGCGCCGCCGGGTACTCCATGGGACAGGCCGACGATCTGCGACGCGTCATGGCAAAGAAGAAACGCGAGCTGATCGGGCAGGAGCGTGTGAAGTTCCTGTCGGGCTGCCTGGCGGCCGGTCACACAGATCGCCTGGCCGGGGATCTATTCGACCTCATCGAGCCGTTCGCGGACTACGGGTTCCCTGCAGCTCACGCGTGCGCGTACGGCTACGTCGCATACCAGACCGCGTACCTGAAGGCCCACCACCCGGTCGAGTTCATGTCGGCGATGCTCACGAGCGTCAAGGACGACAAGGACCGCAAGCCGTTCTACCTGAACGCCTGCCGGTTGATGGGCATCGAGGTCCTGCCACCCGATGTGAATGAATCAGAGAACGACTTCGCACCCGCCCAGGGGATGGACGGCGCCATCCGCTACGGGTTGTCGGCCGTGCGCAACGTTGGGGAGGGCGCCGTCGGCCAGATCATCGACGCGCGCCGCGGGAAGGGCGGGTTCGCGTCGTTCGGAGATTTCTGCCGCAAGGTGGAGCCGTCGGTGCTGACGAAGCGGGTACTGGAGAGCCTGATCTTCGCGGGGGCGTTCGACTCGCTGGGGTATGCGCGACGCGCGCTGATCGAGAACCAGGACAAGGTGTCGGGTCCCATCCTCGCGGAACGGAAGGCGGAGGCCGCGGGACAGTTCTCGCTCTTCGGTGGCGACTCGGGCGTCACCGAGGTTGACGAGTCGGTGCTCGGCGGTGAGGAGTTCGACAAGCGGACGCTGCTCCGAGAGGAGAAGGAAGTGCTGGGGCAGTTCGTCACCGACCACCCGCTGTTGGGGGTGCAGGATCTGCTGGCGGCGCAGACGACGCACGAGATCGGCGACCTCGAGTCGCTCGGCGACGGCGACCTGGTGACGATCGGCGGCATCATCGGCTCAGTGCAACGCAAGTACACGAAACGGAGCGAGCCGTACGCGCAGTTCCGGCTGGAGGGGTTGGCGGGCGGCGCGCAGGTGATCGCGTTCCCGTCGGTGTACGAGGCCGTGCCCGGTTTGATCGATCCCGACCGCATCGTGCTGGTCAGCGGGCGGATCGACCTCCGCGGTCGGGAGCTGCAGATCCGTGCGAACGAGGTCCGCGAACCCAACCTGGGCTCCTCGGCCGCCGACCCACCGCCGCGACACCTCGAGGTCGATCTGCCGGCCGCGGCGTGCACGCCCGCCGTGCTCGCCAAAGTGAGGGAGCTGCTCGAATCCCATCCGGGCAGCTCGCCGGTGCAGGTCCGGTTCCGATCGTCCAACGGCGTCACGCCCGTCGAGGTGGGGAGCGTTCATGTCGATCCGTCGGGATCGCTCCTCGGGGAGCTGCATTCGCTCCTCGGCGTCGGCGCCGCGCGCATCGGGCGCGACGACCCGGCCTGACGCCCGCGCGGGGCGTGCTCACCGGTAGGGTTCGGACGTGGTATTCGAGGTGATCCCCGCGATCGACGTCGCCGGCGGGCGGTTGGCTCGTCTGTCCACCGATGGTCCGGTGGCTCTCGAGGTCCATGGCGGGGATCCGATCGCGGCGGCGCGCGCCTGCCTGGCGGCAGGGGCGCGCTGGCTGCACGTCGTGGACATGGACCTCGCGTTCTCGGGCGAGCCGCGGAACGCCGATGTGCTTCGCGCGATCGTGTCGCTCGGCGCGGACGTGCAGGTGGCGGGAGCCATCGTCGAGGACCGCCAGATCGCCGCCGCCCTCGAAGCGGGAGGCGAGCGCATCGTCCTTGGCTCGGCGGCGCTCGACGACCTCGAGGAGACCGGACGGCTGATCGAGCGCTACGGCGAGCGGCTCGTGATCGGGATCGAGGTCGACGGCGACCGGATCCGGGCGCGCGGACGCCGAGCCACGGACCTCCCGCTCGGCGAGACGCTGTCGGCGGTCCACGCCGCGGGGGCCGCGCGATCCGTGATCACGACCCTCCGCCGTGTGTCGACCATGGCCGGGCCCGATGTCCGCGCGCTCGAGATCGCCGTCGGGCTCGGGTTGCCCGCGATCGCGGCCGGCGGCATCGCATCCGTCCACGATCTCGCGGCCGTGAGGGATGCGGGAGCCGAGGGTGTCATCGTCGGACGGGCGGTCCTCGAAGGCCGGCTCGACCTGACACTCGCGATCGCATCGGTCGCCTGACCGGCGGCGGCTGATCGATGGCGCCGCCCGACCGCGCTGGCCCCGGCACTAGACTCCGGCGTCCATGGGCTTCCTCACCGACCTGGTCGATGAACGACGGCGCGAACTGGAACGCCACCCGCTCGACGACTCGACGTTGCTGGCTCGGGCGCTGGCCCTGCCCCCCGCGCGGGACTTCGTCGGTGCCCTCCGCGGCCGGGCCCGCGCAGGTCGCCCGG
>CAZDXK010000048.1:0-8605 GCA_964509215.1 uncultured Actinomycetes bacterium
CTAGGTTGACCGGTGGTTCAGAGCTGGCGTACGGTCCGCGAATCTCACTGAGGGGGCGCAGCATGAGGGCACGCTGGGTTCGGTTGGGTTCCATCCTGTTCGCGGTGATGCTGTTCGCGGTTGCGTGCGGCAGCGACGACGGGGGCAGTGCCGGGGGGGAGACCGGCGCTACCGGTGACACCGGCGAGCCGGCGGTCCCGATCGAGGACCAGTCGATCGTCTTCGGCAACTTCGGCGCGTACACGCCCGAGGGCCTGCTCGAGGATTTCACGGCGGACACCGGCGCCGAGGTGACGATCTCGGAGTTCTCGACGAACGAGGACATGATCGGCAAGATCAGCGCCGCCGGCGGGACGGGCTACGACGTCGTGATGGTCACGGGCAACTACATCCAGACGCTGGTCGACAGCGGATACGTGGCCGAGCTCGACCACTCGCAGATCCCGAACCTGTCCAACCTGTACCCCGAGGCCACCCAGCTCGCGTTCGACCCGGGCAACAAGTACTCCGTCGCCTATACGTGGGGAACGACGGGGCTCTGCTACCGCACGGACCTGGTCGATTCCGCGCCTACGAGCTGGAACGACCTGCTCGACCCGTCCCCCGAGCTGGAGGGCAAGGTGACGATGCTCGGCACCGAGCGCTGGCTGCTGCAGCCGGCCCTGCTGAGCCTTGGGTTCTCGATCAACTCCGAGGATCCCGCAGAGATCGGGGCGGCCAAGGACCTGACGCTGCAGGCGAAAGACCACATCCTGCAGTTCAACGACACGGACTTCTACGCACGGCTGGACGACGGCAGCGCCGGGATGGTTCACGCGTGGGACGGGTGGTGCAACTACGCCACCAACAAGAACGTGGAGTTCGTGGTGCCGAGCGAGGGCAGCGACCTGTTCGCCGACACGATGGTGATCATGGAGTCCTCCGAGAACAAGGAGGCGGCGCACGCTTTCATCAACTTCATCCTGGAGCCGGAGAACCACCTGAAGGTCGCGGAGCTCGTCTTGTACAAGGTGCCGAACGCGCCCGCGATGGACATGCTCGACCCGGCCCTGATCGAGGCATATCCGAACCTGGGGATCCCGCCGTCGCAGCTGCTGGAGTACGAGGAGGACCTACCACTCAGCGCCGACGGGCAGGCCCTCTGGTCCCAGACGGTCGCCGAGATCAAGGCGGGGTAGCGGGCGCCTCGGCGAGCGGGCCGTGGCGGACGACACTCGGCGAGCGCGCTCGGGAGCCACCGGCGGTGAGGGCCGGTGGCTCCAGCGAGCCATCTTCCTGGGTCCCGGGTTGTCCTACTGGCTCGTCCTGTTCGTCGTGCCCGTCGGGTTGATCCTCACGTACAGCTTCTTCAAGCGCAGCGCGACGGGCGGCATCGACTACACGTTCACGCTGGACAACTACGCGCGAGCGGTGGACCCGCTGTTCCTGAAGGTCCTGCTCTTCTCGCTGCGGACCGCCCTGCTGACGACGATGATCGCGTTGGTGCTCGGCTACGCGGTCGCCTACTTCATCGCCACGAGGCCGGAGAGGTGGCGACTGCCGCTCCTGGTCCTGATCGTGCTCCCGTTCTGGACGAACCTGTTGATCCGCACGTACGCCTGGATCCTGCTGCTGAACAACGAGGGCCTGGTGAACAAGTCCCTCCGCGGCCTGGGTCTGATCGACACGTCGCTCCCGCTGCTGAACAACGAGTTCGCGATCGTGGTCGGGCTGCTGTACGCGTACCTGCCGCTGATGATCCTGCCGTTGTACGCGTCGATCGAGCGTCTGGGCCGGTCGCCGCGCGAGGCTGCTGGCGACCTGGGAGCGCACCCCGCGGCGGGGTTCTTCCGGATCACGTTGCCGATGACGCTCCCGGGCGTGATGGCCGGATGCATCTTCGTGTTCGTCCCGAGCCTCGGGAACTTCGTCGTGCCCGACCTGTTGGGGGGCGGGAAGGCGATCATGGTCGGCAACCTGATCCAGAGTCAGTTCTTCCAGGCGCGGGACTGGCCGTTCGGTGCAACGCTCGCGCTGCTGGTGATCGCGGTGACGACGATCCTGTTGGGGATCCAGGCCTGGATCTTGGGCCGGGAGAGGCGGTTGTCGGCCCGTGGCGCGTGAGCTGGGACGGACGCGCGACCGCGTGCTGGGCGCGGGCTCGGTGCTCGTGTACGCGTTCCTCTACGCGCCGATCCTGATGCTGATGGTGCTGTCCTTCAACGCATCGGGGAGCACCTCCACCTGGGGAGGGCTGTCGACCCAGTGGTACCGGGAGCTTCTCGACAGCAAGGATCTGCTGGACGCGCTGAAGAACACGGTGTTCGTCGCCACGATCGTGACGGCGATCTCGGTCGTGCTCGGGACCCTGCTGGCCCTAGGGCTGGAACGCACGGCGAGGAGCTCGCTGCTGGACTCCGTGGTCTTCCTGCCGGCGGTCGTGCCCGACATCGTGCTGGCGATCGGGCTCCTGTCGTTCTTCACTCTGGTGGGCGTCTCGCTCGGCCTGCACACGATCATCGCGGCGCACGTGGTGTTCGACATGATCTTCGTGGCGGCGATCGTGCGGACCCGGCTGGGCTACTTCGATCGCTCGATCGAGGAGGCATCGCAGGACCTGGGGGCGAGCCGCCCGGCGACGTTCTTCCGTGTGACCTTGCCGTTGATCGCGCCCGGGATCGCCGCCGGCGCGTTGGTCGCATTCACGCTCTCGTTCGACGAGTTCATCATCGCGTTCTTCACGTCGGGGCCCGCCGGCGTCACGTTCCCGATCCGTGTGTACTCACGGATCCGTTTCGGTCTGACGCCGGTGATCAACGCAGCGGCGACGGTGCTGTTGGTGATCAGCTTCACGTTGATCCTGATCGCCGTGCGGCTGAACGGGCGCGCGGCACGACGGGCACTGGAGCGCACGGCCTAAGCGCGCCGCCGCGCCGCGTCAGGAGTAGACCCAGAAGACCCTGCAGTCCGGCGATGGATCCCATCCGACCATCGAGTCTTTGGGGATGGAGACCATCTCGCCGGTCGCGAGCTCCAGGGGTGCCCGGTCATCGATCCCGATGCGGACGCTCCCTTCGAGGACCAGGATCGTCTCGCGGAGCGGGATCCGCACGGCCTCGGCGGGTCCGGGCTGGTCGTCCGGATCGGTCCGCCAGAGGCCGACGGTGGAACCGTCCGGCTCTTCGAACAGCAGATGGGCCGAGCCGCCGATATCGCGATCGCGCTCCCACTCGTCGGTGTCGAGCCGCGAGACGTAGACGCCCTTGGCGATCTCGGTCATGGACTTCGTTCCTTCGTTGCCGCTCCCGCGTTGCGGTCCGCATCGTACAGCGCGGCCGCCTGGGCCCGTCGGGCATAGCGCGCTAGCATCAGCAGGTCATGGGTGAGCCCGAGGATCCGGCGACCGACCGGCCCCCGGTGGTCGGTCCGGTCGATCCCCTGAAGGTCCCGCGGTTCGCGGGACCGTCCACCTTCGCACGGCTGCCGCGGAGGGACGAGGTGGATCGCTGCGACGTCGCAGTCGTGGGCGTCCCCTTCGACAGCGGCGTCACCTACCGTCCGGGAGCACGCTTCGGGCCGAACGCCGTCCGCAACGCGACGAGGTTGCTCCGCTCCTATCATCCGGGGCTCGACGTGCGCCCGTTCGCCGCCCAGCAGGTCGCCGACGCCGGCGACATCGCGTGCAACCCGTTCGACATCCAGGAGGCGATCGCCCAGATCGAGTCGGGAGCCGAGGAGATCCTTTCGGGCGCTTCGCACCTGTTGTCGATCGGGGGCGACCACACGATCGCGCTGCCGCTCCTGCGCGTGATGAAGCGCCGCCACGGCCCGGTCGCGCTGCTGCATTTCGATGCGCATCTGGACACGTGGGATACGTACTTCGGCGCCGAGTACACGCACGGGACGCCCTTCCGGCGGGCCTGGGAGGAAGGGCTGCTGCTGCAGGATCACGCGATGCACGTCGGGATCCGAGGACCGCTGTTCTCGCCGGACGACCTCGTCGACGACGAGCGGTTCGGGTTCGCGATCGTGGGGGCGATGGAGATGAACACGACCGGGGTCGCGGACGTGGTCGCCCGCGTGCGGGAGCGGTTGGCCGATGCCCCCGTCTACGTGTCGATCGACATCGACGTGCTCGATCCGGCGCACGCACCGGGGACGGGCACGCCCGAAGCCGGTGGCCTCACCAGCCGCGAGCTGCTGGGCATCCTGCGAGGCCTCGCCGGCGTGAACGTGGTGGGGGCCGACATCGTCGAGGTCGCGCCCGCGTACGACCACGCCGAGATCACGGCCATGGCCGCCTCGCACGTGGCCTACGAGCTGCTCGCGCTCTTCGCGCGACGGCGCTAGCTCGGTACCAGCACGCCGAACCGAGCGAACCGCGCGAGCCGAGCGCCCCGGCCGTCGTCGTCGGTGCTCTGCTCGAACGACGCCTGCCCCGCCACGATCTCGGCGAACCCCGCCGCGACCTCATGGAGGAAGGCACCGATCTCGACGTAGCGGCTGAAGTGGGCGACGTAGACGAACTCCACCCGGTCGGCGAGCTCCGCGACGCGCGCCGTCGAGCGCGCGAACGCGTCGACGTCCGAATCGGGCATGTGCGCGTAGATCGGTCCCGTGTTGTACGTGTCGCCCCCGAAGAGCAGGCCGTTCTCCTCGTCGAACAGGCAGATCGAGTCGGGTGTGTGGCCGGGGGTGTGCAGGACCTGGAGCGTCCGGCCACCCAGATCCAGCCGATCGCCGTCCTGGAGGAGCCGGGTCGGTATCGTCGGCGGGATCGTCCAGTTGGCGAAGTCGAAGTCCTCGGGAAGAGGCCTTGGCGTGGTCTCGTCGGAAAGGAAGCCGAAGAACTCTTCGTCGGTCACGCGGAACTCACCGAACCGATCGAGCATCCTGCGTGTGTACGCGGCATAGGGCTCGAGCTTGGCCATGTCCGGTCCGTGCCGGAGCTTCTCGGCGCCGAGCTCGTGGATCGCGATGTCCTCGAACCCGCCGTTGCCTCCGACGTGGTCCCAGTGGTAGTGCGTGTTGACGACCAGGACGTCGAGGTCGGTCAGCGCGGTGACGGTGCGACGAACGTCGCCGATCCCCGGGCCGGTGTCGATGAGGATCGCGCGTTCTCGGCCCGCGACCAAGAAGCAGTTCACATGCGGCGGCGCGGCCACGAGCCATACGCCGGGCCGGTGCTCCCGCGTCGCGAACCACGAGCCCTCAGTCATGGGAGCGGAAGTATGCTCGTGGCCCTGTCGGGGGTCAACGCGGAGGGGCGATGGAGAGACGCTACACGGCGGCGGCGGTCCAGGTCGCCCCGGCGTTCCTCGATCTCGAGGGATCCCTGGCGATCGCCGTCCGTCAGATCGAAGCCGCCGCGTCCGCGGGTGCGAGGCTGGTCGTGTTCCCGGAGACCTGGCTCCCCGGGTATCCCGTGTGGGCGGACGCAGGGATCCCGTGGGAGGACGACGCCTGTAAACGTGCCTTCGCTCGATTGCATCGCAACGCCGTCGAGGTTCCGGGACCGGCGACCGACGTCTTGACGAAGGCCGCACGGACGAACCGTGTCCACGTCGTCATGGGCATGACGGAGCGGGACGCGCGCTTCTCGAACGGCACCCTGTTCAACTCGCTCATGTTCATCTCGGACGAGGGAACGATCCTCGGAACGCACCGCAAGCTCGTGCCGACACACTCGGAACGCGTCATCTGGGGTCAGGGGGACGGCAGCACGCTGCACGTGTTCGATACCTCCTTAGGACGCCTCGGCGGCCTGATCTGCTGGGAGCATTGGATGCCGCTCGCGCGCTTCGCGATGCACGCGAAGGGCGAGCAGGTGCACGCGGCCGTTTGGCCTGACGTTCCGGAGATGCATCTCGTCGCCAGCCGCTCGTATGCGTTCGAGGGCAGGTGCTATGTGGTGTGCGCGGGGCTGTCCCTCGCGCTCGACGCGGTGCCCGAGGACCTCGAGATCCGTGACGCGATCGTCGACGTCGCGAAGACGAACGACGATCCGTCGCTCGTGCTGACAGGCGGGTCGGCGATCGTGGGGCCGGACGGAGCCTGGTTGGCCGGGCCGGTGGTCGGGGGGGAGACGCTCATCTGCGCCGACATCGACCTGGATCGGATCGCCGAAGAGCAGCAGTCGCTCGACACGGCGGGCCACTACAACCGCCCCGACGTCTTCCACGTGCGGGTCGACGAGACCCCTCGCGACCAGGTGACCTGGCAGGCCGATGAAGATCCGCGTCCCTAACGGTCGCGATCGAGGACCCCGGGGTCGGCCCCCAGGAACCGCAGCAGGTTGCCGAAGATCGCGAACATCGTGAAGACGGTCGCCGCGATCAGGATGAACACCACGGCGACCGAGGCGATCGTCGGCGTGAACCCGTATCTCAGGCTGTTGAACACCTTGATCGGCAGCGTCTCGACGGCGAACCCCGCCACCAGGAACGCGATGATGTACTCGTTGAGGCTCAGCACGAATGCGGCCGCGTAGCCGGTGATGATCGACGGCAGGAGGAGCGGCAGCGTGATCGTTCGGAACGTCGTGCGCGGGTTGGCTCCGAGCGTCTGGGCGGCCTCACCGAGCGAGCGGTCCATCTGATCCATCGCGAGCGAGATCGTGACGAGCGGAAGCGTGGAGAAGAAGATGCCGTGGGAAACGATGACGTTCTCGATCCGTTGGAAGTACCCGGTGGACAGCCAGAAGACCTGAGCCCCGATCGCGCTGATGACCGGCGGCAGCATGAACGGCAGGATGCCGAGCGAATAGAAGAGCGGGGCGAGACGCACGTCGTAGGCACGCAGCACGTATGCGAGCGGCGTGGCGATCAGGACGGCGATCGCGCTGCTCCCCGCCGCGATGACGATGCTGCGAGTGATCGCGTTACGCCAGCCGGTGTCGTTCACCAACTCCGCGTACCAGTGGAACGAGAACCCGTCGGGCGGGAAGTCCATGTATCGGTTCTGGTTGATCGACACGATCGCCACGACAAGGAGCGGCGCCACGAGGAACGCGATCACGGCGGCTGTGATCGTCCACCGCAACACCCGCATCAGGCTTCCCTCCTCGTGCGGGACTCGATCAGCATGACGACCCCGACCACGACCAGCGAGAGGACCGTCAGGAAGAGCGCCATGGCCGCGGCGAACGGCACGTTCGCGTTGAACGACGCCTGATCGGAGATGAACACCGAGAGCGTCCAGTGCTGCGGGCGGCCCAGGATGGACGCGATCAGGTAGCTCCCGAGCGTGAAGACGAACACGAGAAGGAACCCCGCGACCAGGGTCGGACGCATGATCGGCACGACCACGGTGCGGAACGTCTTCCACGGCGATGCCCCAAGGGTCTGGGCGGCTTCGGTCACCTCACGGTCCAAGCGCGAGAGCGGTGGATAGAGCGTCAGGACGCAGTAGGGGAACGCGATGTAGCTGAGGCCCAAGAGCACGGCCAGGAAGCCGGGTTGATAGGCGCTCGGCTCGTCCATCAACCCGAGCCAGACCAAGATGTTCGAGATCCCGGCGGCACGTCCCAGCAGAACGCTCCACGCGAATCCGACGATGACCTCGGAGAGGCTGAGTGCCGAGAGCACCAGGATCAGAAGGGCGACGTGCGGGCGCCGGCGCATCCGGGTCAGGAAGAAGGTGAACGGGAACGCCACCGCGATGCATACAGCGCCGGCGACCAACGAGATGCCGATCGAGAAGGCCGCGCGATCCAGGAACACGGGCTCGAAGAGCCGTCTCCAGCTGGCGGGGTCGAACGCCGGCTCGTAGAACCCGCCCTGGATCCGCCGGTAGAACGAGTACGCGATCATGATCGCGAACGGGGCAACGAAGAAGATCAGGAGCATCGCGAGGGGGAAGGCGAGCACCAGGTAGGCACCCCGCTTGGGCTTGCGTCGGTCGCTCATCTCTGATCGCTCCCGCTCACGACGACGCATGCGTCCGCAGGGAACGAAACCGTTACCCGCTGGCCCTGCTGCACCTGCACGCGCTCGCGTGGAGAGCCGGCCACGACGACGTTGTCGTCCAGCCCGCAGTCCACGTAGCACTCGAACATCTCGCCGAGGTCACGAACGAATACGACCGTTCCGGGAAGCGCGTTGCGTTCGGGCGCGTCGCCCAGGAGCAGGTGGGCGTCCTCCGGCCTCACGGAGATGACGACGCCTCCGGCGGCCGCGTCGCCAGTCACGGCGAACTCGCGGCCGGCCACCCGCAGGACCCCTTCGCTCTCGCGGGTTCCCACCAGCAGGTTCGTCGTCCCGATGAACCGAGCCACGAAGGATGTGGCGGGCCTCCTGTAGACGTCGAGGGGTCCGCCGATCTGCTCGATCCGTCCAGCCTGCATCACGACGACCAGATCCGACATCGTCATCGCTTCGCGCTGGTCGTGCGTCACCATGATCGTGGTGATCCCAAGCTTCTGCTGAAGCAGCCGAAGCTCGACCTGGAGCTGTTCCCGAAGGTTGGCGTCGAGCGCCGAGAGCGGCTCGTCCAGTAAGAAGAGCCGCGGCTCCAGTGCGAGGGCACGGGCGGTCGCCACACGCTGGCGCTGCCCACCCGAGAGCTGCGAGATCCGGCGGTCGGCCAGACCCTCGAGGGAGACGAGCGTCAGGAGCTCGTGGACGCG
>CAZDXK010000049.1:0-8556 GCA_964509215.1 uncultured Actinomycetes bacterium
GGGCCGGGGCGGCCGAGGAGAATGCCGACGGCGGCTCGGCCCGCCGCGGCGTCGGCCTGGCCGGCATGTGGTACGGCTGCGGCAACACGGCGATGCCGAACCCGTCGACGATCAAGGTCGGGCTCCGGCGCGACGGCTGCATCGCGCTCTACCAGGGAGCGGTCGACATGGGACAGGGCGCCAACACCGTGATGACGCAGATCTGCGCCGACGCCGTCGGCATCGACATGTCGCACATCGTGACGCTCGGGGCCGATACGGACACCACGCCGGACGCGGGGAAAAGCTCTGCGTCGCGCCAGACGTTCATCTCCGGGAACGCGACCTATCTCGCAGGGACGGCGCTCCGCGCGCGGCTGCTCCTGCTTTCCGGAGCGTCGGACGAGGCCCACCTCGAGCTCGACGGTCCCCACCTGGTCGTCCACGATCGTGGCGAGACGACGATGGTGGACCTGGGCTCGCTGGATGCCGACGGGGAGGGACTGGTGGCCGTCACCACCGCGACCTATGACCCGCCGACGACGACCCTGGATGAGGACGGCCAGGGGGACCCGTATGCGCAGTTCGGGTTCGGGGCGCACATGGCCGAGCTTGAGGTCGACCTGGAGCTCGGCACGGTGCACCTTCGGCGGATCACGGCCGCGCACGACGTGGGGCGCGCGGTCAACCCGACGTTGATCGAGGGCCAGATCGAGGGCGGGGTCGCCCAGGGGATCGGGATGGCGTTGATGGAGGAGTACATCCCCGGGAGGAACGAGAACCTGCACGACTACCTGATCCCGACGATCGGCGATGTGCCGGAGGTCGTGAGCATCCTTGTCGAGTCGGGCGATCCCGCCGGTCCCTACGGCGCGAAGGGAATCGGCGAGCACTCGCTGATCCCCACCGCCCCGGCCATCTTGAACGCGATCCGCGACGCGGTGGGCGCGGGTGTGCGCCGGCTGCCGGCGACGCCGGACCGTGTGCTCGCGGCGATCGCGGAAGGAGCCGCGCGATGACCGAGCCAGCGACCGACACCGTCGTCTGCGACGCTTGTCCGATCCGATGCGTGATCAAGCCGGGACGCACGGGCTCGTGCGACCGCTACGGGAACGTCGACGGCGTGCTCTCGCGCGTCGACCCACTCCTGGTGCTGAAGCGCACGCAGGAACAGGGCGGCGCACTGGTGCCGTTCGCGTCGCGCGAGGGCGACTGGGAGGGCGAGCTGGTTCCGACCGGAGAGGTGTTCGTGACCGGGGCCGGATCGGGCACGACGTATCCCGACTACAAGCCTGCGCCGTTCATCGTCTCGTCGAAGATCGCCGGTGTCGACATGGTGACGGTGGTGACCGAGGCGATCTTCAGCTACTGCGGCGTCGACGTGAAGATCGACACGGATCGCCACGTCGGCGCCGAACGGCAGATCGTGCGCGCCCGTGGCGAGGCCGTGGGACACGTCACCACCGGTCAGTACGGATCGCAGATGCTCTCGCTGGGCGGCGTGAACCACCTGACCGGCGGCTCGAAGCGCGAGGGCGTGGTGACGATGGAGACGCTGCTGGCGCTCTGCAGCGGTGAGCCGGTCGAGCTGTCGGTGGACGAGGGCTCGGAGCTGGTCCTGCAGGCCGGCAGACCGCCGATCATCAACGGCGTCGTCGAGGAACGGATGCGAGTGGGATGCGGGTCCGCCACGATCGGCATGTTCGCGCAACAGTGGTACGAGCACGTCGACGAGGTGGTGGTGGTCGACGACCACATCACCGGCGTGCTCTCCGAACACCAGGCGGGCCGGTACCTGGACATCCCCGCGACCGGGATCAAGGTCAAGGGGCGTCGGTCGACACCGGGCCGGTACTTCAACGTGGCCAACCCCGGGACCGGTTGGGGAGGAACCGATATCGAGGACCCGCTCACGATCCTGGACGGGTTCGACCCGAAGGTGTCGCGGCCGGGGCTCACGTTGCTGATGATCGGCACGACCGGCGAGCATCACGCGTACTTCGTGCTGGACGACGACCTCCGCCCCGTACCGGCCCCGCTCCCCGACGACCTGCGTCAGTCGGTCGAGCGGATCACCGAGAACTGCGAGCCGGCTATGACGTCGGTCCTATTCATGGCGGGCGCGGGCGGCTCGCTGCGCGCGGGGGCGACGGTGAACCCGGTGGCGCTGACCCGTTCGGTGAATCAGACCCTCACAAGGGTCACCTGCGGCGGCGCGCCGGTCTACGTCTGGCCCGGCGGAGGGATCACGTTCATGGTGGATGTCACGCTCGTCCCACCGGGCGCGTTCGGGTACGTGCCCACCCCCGCCTTGGTCGCGCCGCTCGAGTTCACGATGCGCGAAGACGACTACGCAGCGCTCGGCGGACACATGGACGCGGTCGTTCCGATGGATGAGGTGCTCGCACGTCCCGACGTGCGCTACTCATGAGCGGTCCGGTCGCGGCGACGACGGCGGACGGTTCGCGTCTGCATCTGCAGCACGGCCCTATCGATCTGATCATCGAGGCATGGGGTGATCCGACGGAGGTGGCCGAGGCTTACCGGCGAGCGTGGGAACGGTTCCAGCCGGTTCTGGATGAGTTGGTCGCGGAGTTGCCGTCGCTGCGACGGCAGCTCGACCCTGCGCTCGGCGAGCCGTCGGGCCGGATCGCTCGGCAGATGGCGGCGGCCGTCCGGCCGTTCGCCGATCGGTTCATCACGCCGATGGCCGCGGTGGCCGGCGCCGTCGCCGACGAGATCTGCGCGGAGATGGTGGCTGGTGGCACCCTGCGCCGCGCCTACGTGAACGACGGCGGCGACATCGCGCTCTACCTGTCACCGGGTGAGACGTTCGACGTCGGGTTGGTGCCGGTGCCGCACCGGCCGGCCCTGCTCGGGAAGGCAACCGTACGGGCGGAAGATCCGGTCCGAGGGGTCGCGACGAGCGGACGTCACGGGCGGAGCTTCTCGCTCGGGATCGCCGACGCGGTGACGGTGCTGGCTGCCGACGCCGCGCGCGCCGACGCCGCCGCGACCCTGATCGCCAACGCCGTGGACCTGCCGGGCCATCCGGCGATCAGGCGTGTGCCGGCGTCCGAGCTCCAGCCCGACACCGACCTCGGGACGCGGTTGGTGACGGCCGAGGTCGGTGCGCTCACCCCTGAGGAGGTCGCGCTGGCGCTCGCGCCCGGCGCGGAGGAGGCCGAACGGATGCGAGCCGACGGCCTGATCGCTGCCGCGGTGCTGTGCCTGAACGATCAGGTCGCGACGGTCGCGACCCTCGCCACCCCCGTGCTAGCGTCCGCCGCCAGGGGGTGATGGCGGACGGACATCCGGAAGATCGTCACGATCGTCGAGGACGTGCGGATCGAGGCGGGGCAGCCGGTCGACCCGCCTGTCCGGCGCGTCGTCACAGCCGCGGTGCTGCCGAACCCGTTCGCCGGCCGCTACGTCGAAGACCTGGGCGAGCTGATCGCCGAGAGCGTGGACCTCTCGGGGACGCTGTCGGCGATCGCGGTCGCGCACCTGGACGGCAAGCCGGTCCACAGCTACGGCAAGGGCGGCATCGTCGGGACGAAGGGTGAGCTCGAGCACGTGGCCGCCATGCTTCACCCGGAGTTCGGCGCGCCGCTGCGGGACGCGTGCGGCGGGGGCAAAGCCATCATCCCGTCGGCGAAGAAGCGCGGCGGCCCCGGGGTCACGCTCGACGTCCCGCTCCACTACAAGGACGCGGCGTTCGTCCGCAGCCACTTCGACGCGGTGGAGCTCCGGATCGTGGATGCGCCCGGCGACGACGAGCTGGTGATCGCGGTGGCGGTGACCGACGGCGGCCGGCCGCTGCCGCGTGTCGGAGGGCTGCAGGTGTCGGAGATCGTGGGGGAAGACGGGCTCCGGTGAGCGACCTGGCCGACCTGATGATCCGCAACATCGGCATGATCGTGAGCGGCGACGTGCAGACCCCGATCGCCAATGGTGACACGATCGTCGTCCGTGATGGCGTGATCGCCTCCGTCGGAGGGGCCGCGAGCGCAGACGTATCCGGTATCTCCGCCGTGATCGACGCCGCCGGAGCGACCGTGACACCCGGCTTCTGCGACAACCACACGCACCCGGTCCTGGGCGACTTCACGCCGCGGCAGCTCCAGGTCGACTTCATCGATTCGTACCTACATGGAGGGACGACGACGATGATCTCGGCGGGAGAACCGCACACTCCGGGTCGTCCGACCGACCCCGCGGGGGTGAAGGCGCTCGCGATCTTGGCGCACAAGTCGTTCGCGAACCTCCGTCCATCGGGCGTCAAGGTGCACGCGGGCGCCGTGTTGTTGGAGCCCGGTCTGACCGAGGCCGACTTCCGGGAGATGGCTGCCGCGGGCGTGGACCTGGTCGGTGAGATCGGGATCTCGGGCGTGAAGGATGCCGCCGTGGCCGCAGAGATGACACGCTGGGCGCAGGCGTGCGGGATGCGCGTGATGGTGCACACGGGCGGAGCCTCGATCCCCGGGAGCGGGATCGTCGGCGCCGACTTCGTGGTGCAGGTGCAGCCGGACGTGGCCGGGCATGTGAACGGAGGTCCGACGGCGTTCCCGCTTGATCACGTGGAGCGGATCTTGGACGAGACGTCGGCGCGGGTCGAGATCGTGCACAACGGGAACGTGAAGGCGGCGGGCGAGGTCGCGGCGCTCGTGGCGCGCCGGAGAGAGCTCGGCCGTCTGGTGATCGGCACCGACAGCCCCGCCGGATCGGGCGTGCAGCCGCTCGGCATGCTGCGGGCGGTGTCGTGGGTCGCCGCGCTCGGCGGGGTCGATGCGGCGTTGGCGGTCGCCGCTGCCACCGGGAACGTCGCGGCGCTGCACGGACTGAACGTCGGGATCATCGCGGTGGGCCGGGAGGCCGACCTGCTCGTGGTCGATGCCCCGCTCGGCTCCCAGGCCGACGATGCGCTCGGCGCGCTCACGATCGGGGACACGCCCGCCGTGGCGTCGGCGATCATCGATGGGAGGCCGCGCTTCACGAAGAGCCGCAACACACCGCCGGCGATGCGGCCGGTGTCGTTCTCGAGCTAGACCTTTGGAGGGAGATCGATGGACATCGCACGGGCGATCGACGGAACGTTCGAACGGGGGGACGAGGGCCGGTTCACCGGCGAGGTGTGGCTGCGATCGGCGCTCGGAGACGGCGCCGGGACGACGGTCGGGGTCGTGCACTTCTCACCCGACGCGCGCACGCGGTGGCACCGTCACCCGACGGGGCAGTTCCTCTACCCGATCAGCGGCCGCGGCCGAGTGCGCTCGCGCGGCGAGGCAGGCCATGTGCTGGAACCCGGCGACGTGATCCACGTGGGTGCGGACGAGTGGCATTTCCACGGCGGATCGCGCGCCGCGCCGATGGTGCACGTGGCGGTGACCGGAGGCTCGGTGGAGTGGGGCGACCCCGTGACCGAAGAGGAGTTCGACGAAGGGTTCGCGTAGGCTCAGGCGCCGAACCAGCGGGCGGCTCGGCTGGCTCCGAACTCCGCCTTCTCAGCGGTCATCTCCGCCGAAGGCGGTGCGAACGTGCCGGTCGGATGGCCCGGGGTCGAGAAGAAATCCACGTCGACGCGGGCGACCTCGTGGCCGCCCCACTCGATGTAACACGAGCCGGTGCCGTCGTAGCCGGCGGGCACATCAGCGCTGCGGATCCGCGCGATCAGGTGGTCGGCCACCACGCGCGCCGCACCTTCGGCGAATACCCCGGCCTTGGGCGTGCCGACGCTCGTGACGTCGCCGACCGCGTAGACGTCCGGGAAGCGTGTGGCCAGGGTCCTGGGCTCCACGGGGATCCAGCCGTCCTCCGTCATGCCTGAGTCCACGACCACCGCCGGCGCCCGATGCACGGGGATGCCCAAGAACAGATCGAAGGGCAGGCGACTGCCGTCGTCGAGCACGGCCTCGTGCGTGTCCGGGTCCAAGGCCGAGACCCGGCGGTCGGGCACGAACACGATGCCCCGCTCGGCGAACGCCGCCAGGATCGCCTCCGAGGTGGCTGGCGACGGCGGGACCGGTGTGCCGAACGGGATCACGACCTGGATCGCGACGTCGTCGCGCACGCCGCGCTCGCGCAGGTACTCGTCCAACAGGATCGCCGCCTCGCTGGGCGCCGGCGGACACTTGAACGGAGCTCCGCACACGCCGACGATCGCCGTACCGGCCCGGAAGGTCGGGAGCACGTCGCGCACGACCTCGGCTCCCTGCACCGAGTAGAACTCGTTGCCGGCTTCGGCCAGGCCCGGGGTGGCGTCGAGGTCGTAGTCGGCGCCCAGGGCCACGACGAGAACGTCGGCCTGGTAGGAATCGAGGTCGGTCACCACGCGCCGCTCAGCCGGGTCGATCGAGGTGATGGTCTCCTGGCGGAAGCGGACATGGGGCGTGGTGATGTCGCCGTAGCGCAGGCGGACGCCATCGGGCTCAAGCTTGCCGAACATCACGTCCAGCTTCGAGAAGCCGAACACGAAGGCGTCCGCGCTGTCGATCAGGGTGACGTCGACCTGGTCACCGAGTACCTCGGACAGCCGGGTGGAAAGCTCCAGACCGCCGAACCCGGCACCGAGGACCAACACGGACGTGGGCACGGCCCAAGGATAGGCGCCCCTCGGTGAGGTCGCACGGCGGTGTCTCAGCCACCTCGATGGGACTGCCGTTTTACGGTATTGCAGAGATACGGTAGTGTCGGTATCCTCTGGTAGATGAGTGATGACGTAGCGCAGCTCTCGAGTCGAGGGACCGTGACCTTGCCCGCCGCCCTCCGGCGGGAGCTCGGCCTGGCCGAGGGCGACGTGCTTACGGTGAGGATCGCGAACGGTGCGATCGTGTTGACGCCTGCGGTCCTCACCGAGGTGGAGGCCTACACGGACGAGCGGATCCGCGAGTTCGAGGGCGCTGCCAGGATGAGCGAAGACGAGCTCCGCGCCGCGCGCCGTGCATGGCGCGTCACCCGCCGGACCACGTGACGGCTTCGCCCCTCGTCTTCCTAGACGCGAACGTCCTCTTCTCGGCGGCGGTCGGGGGCCAGGTCTTCGATCTGCTGTTCGAGTTGCAGCGCCGGGACAAGGTCCGGTTCGTGGCGAGTCGGGCGTGCGAGCTGGAGGCTCGGAGGAACCTCGAGCGGAAGCGTCCGGACCGAGCCCAGGCCTTGGCCGACATCCTGCGCGCGGCTTCGTCCGCCGATATCGACCCCTCGGAGCACCTCGCCTGGGCGCATGCGCTCGTGGGTGATGCCGACGCTCACGTCCTTGCCGCGGCACGGAGCCTGGCGGTCGCCACTCTGGTGACGGGTGACTTGACGCACTTCGGCTCACTGATGGAGCGGGAAGATCTGCCGCTCACCATCCGAACGCCGCGCGCGTTCCTCGTGGAAGGACCGCCCTCGACCGGCTGACGCCCACCTCGAACCGTCGCGCTAGCCCTGGCGGGACCGACCGCGTGCGCATAGGGTCTCCTTCTCGCACAGGGCGTGGAGGAGGGGACCGTGTCCGAGCAGCGACGATCCGAGCGGGTGCTGGCCTCGCTCACCGCCGGCGTGGTGATCGGCGTCGTCGAGGTGGTCCTCGCGATCTCGTTGGCCGCCCTCGTGTTCGGCGGCTACCTGGCGTACTTCCTGGCCGACGGTATCGGCCTGTACCTCGTGGCGGCCGCACTGACGCTCGCGATCCTCGCCTGGAGGGCGGGCACCCGCGGCGTGGTGGGCAGCGTGCAGGACGCGGTGGTGGCCGTGCTCGCGGTCGTCGCCACGACCACCGCTCTGGACGCCTTCGGCAGCTCCAACCGGGCCTTCGTCACCGTCATCGCGGCCACCGTGGTCGTGACCCTCCTCACGGGCATCACCTTCCTGGTGATCGGAACGTTCAGGCTCGGCAACCTGATCCGGTTCGTCCCATACCCGGTCGTCGGCGGCTTCCTCGCCGGCACCGGATGGCTCCTCCTGAAAGGCGGCATCTACGTCGCCTCGGGCGTGGAGGTGCACCTGCGCACGATCGGACTCATGCTCCGCACGGAGACGCTCAAGCACTGGCTTCCAGCCCTCGCGTTCGGCGTGATCTTGCTCCTCGCCGTCCGGCTGGTGGAGAAGCCACTGGTCATCCCGATCGTGCTCACGGTCGGGCTCGCGCTGTTCGTGATCGGCATGCTCATCACCGGCTCCTCGATCGACACCGCGCGGGCCGGGCTCTGGATGCTCGGACCGTTCCGTTCCGATCGGCTGTTTCAGCTGTGGACCGTGCGCGCCCTCACCGGCGCCGACTGGTGGGCGGTCCTCGGACAAGCCGCCGGCATCGCCACCGTGGTGCTCGTCGCCGTGATCGGGGTCCTGTTCAACATCAGCGGGACCGAGATCGTGCTGCACCGGGACCTCGATACGAACAGGGAGCTCCGCGACGCCGGTGTGCTCAACGTCGTCTCCGGAGCGTTCGGCGGGATCCCCGGGTACCACGCGCTCAGCCTGACGGCCCTGGCGCAGCAGATGGACGTGAACGCGCGGACCGCGGGACTGGTCGCCGCCGTCGTTCCGCTCTCGGCCGTCGTGTTCGGGACGGAGCTCGTCGAGCTGATCCCACGGATG
>CAZDXK010000050.1:0-8540 GCA_964509215.1 uncultured Actinomycetes bacterium
TACGGGGTCGGGAAGATCCGCGACATCTTCTCCGGCCAGGGGATCACCGAGGGTCGGTACTCGGATTCGAACGACCACGGGGTCGACCTCACGCTCGAGTACCTGGGGCGGCCTGCTCCGGCGTTCGTCTTCACGAACCTGGTGGACTTCGACTCGAAGTACGGGCACCGCAACGACCCCGCCGGCTACGCGAGGGCGATCGAGGCGTTCGATCGGCGGCTCCCGGACCTGGTCGGCGCCCTGGGCGGCGGCATCCTGTTCATCACCGGCGACCACGGCTGCGACCCGACGTCTCCCTCGACCGACCACTCGAGAGAGCGCACACCGCTCCTAGCTGCTGGGTTGCGGGGCGGGCCGCACGAGATCGGCACCCGCCGGTCGTTCGGCGACCTCGGCCACACGATCGCCGCTCTCCTCGGGGTCGAGGTCGAGGGTCTCGAGGGTACGAGCTTCGCCCACCGTATCGGGTTCGGAGCATGACCTGGATCCGATCCGCCCCGAGGCTCAGCTTCAGGTCGACCCTGCGCTTCGCGGCGGACGACTCGGCCACTGGACTTGCACGTGAGGGTCACCCCAAGTGCCCCTTCAGGCCGGGGAGAGGCTGCGAGTGACCCTCGATGATCCTCGCGTCGTTGTGGTCCGCAAGCGCGACGGGCAGACCCTGGCTCCGGCTGATCTCCAGGCTTTCGTCGAGGCATATACGGCCGGAGAGGTCTCCGATGCGCTCGCCTCCGCGTTCCTCATGGCGAGCCTGCTGCGAGGGCTCGACGACGACGAGACGCTCGCTCTGACCCGCGCCATGATCGACTCCGGCGAGACGGTGTCGTTCGGCGACCTCGGCCGCCCGTCCGTCGACAAGCACTCCACGGGGGGCGTAGCCGACGGCGTCACCCTCGCGTTCGCGCCGATCGCCGCCGCGCTGGGGATGGCGGTGGCCAAGCTCTCGGGCCGCGGATTGGGACATACCGGCGGGACGCTCGACAAGCTCGAGTCGATCCCCGGTCTGCGGACCGACCTTTCGGCCGACGAGATCGCCCATCAGGTGACGGACGTCGGGTGCGCCGTCGCGGGGCAATCCGCGAACCTCGTTCCGGCGGATGGCAAGCTCTACGCATTGCGGGACGCCACCGCCACCGTCCCCTCGGTACCACTGATCGCTGCGAGCGTGATGTCGAAGAAGCTCGCGGTGAAGACCGATCTCATCCTCTTGGATGTGAAGGCGGGCTCTGGGGCATTCATGAAGACGCCTGAAGAGGCCGAGGGCCTGGCGCGGGCATGCCTGGCGCTCGCGCGTGGATGGGGCCGTCCCGCCGACGTCGCCGTCACAGACATGTCGCAGCCGCTTGGCGACGCGGTGGGCAACGCGCTCGACGTCATCGAGGCGGTGGGGTTGCTCCGGGGGACGTTCCGAGGCAGGTTACGCGACCTCGCCGTGGCCTTCGCGGCCAGGGCGCTCGAGACGACGGAACACTTCGGGCGCGAGGAGGCACTCGCGCGGGCCGAGGGCGCGCTCGATGGCGGAGAGGCCCTCGAACGGTTCCGCCGGATGGTCGAGGCGCAAGGTGGCGACCCGCACGTGGTCGACGATCCCGAGGTCGTGCTCCCGAAGGCACCGGTCGTCCTCCCCATCGTGGCCGATCGAGACGGTACGCTCGCCGCCGTGGATGCTGAGGCGATCGGATCGGCGAGCGTTGCGCTCGGGGCGGGGCGGATCCGCAAGGGCGACCCGATAGACCCTGCGGTCGGGCTCGTCGTCCACTGCAAGATCGGCGACCGACTGGATGCCGGAGAACGGGTCGGCGACGTGCACGCCCGGTCGACAGAGGATGCCGCGGAGGCGGCACGACGCGTGCTGGCGGCGTTCACGATGACCGACGACGACGTGCTGCCGCCTCCGCTCGTCTATGGCTGGATCGACGACGGGCCGCGGCGGTGATCCAGTTCCGTTTCGCGCTCTACCTGGCGGGATCGTTGCTCGTGGGGATGAGCTGCCGCGAGTACGCGCGCGCGTTGACCGCCGCACGTCTGCACGACCCGACGCCGCGCCTGTGGGGTCGCCTGACGTTCAGCCCCAAGGCGTGGTTCGAGCCATTCGGCAGCGGGCTGCTGCCTGCGCTGATCCTCCTCCTCTGGGGCGTGGGAGGCAGCTTCCTCCCTCCACCCGTCGCATACGGGAAACCGGCGCCCGTCGATCCCAACTTCTTCCGCGACCGCACGCGAGACACCATCGTCACGTCGGTGGCCGGGCCCGTCGCGAACCTGGCGCTCGCCGCCGTCGGCGGGGTGGCGCTCCGGGCCGGGATCGCCGGTGAGACCGGCTCCGTCGCCCTCGCGTTCATGCTGGCGAACCTGTCGTTGATGATCTTCCACCTCGTCCCGATCCCGGGCCTCGACGGCGCTCGGATGCTCGCGCTCGCGCTGCCGCCGCGCGCGGCTGAGGTCTACCGGAACGCCGACCAATACCTGCCGCTGATCGTGCTCATCGTGCTGTTCATCTTCGCGGGTCCGCTGATCTCGATCGTGAGATCGCTCACGGACTCGCTCTGCACGCTGCTCTCCGGGTTCACCTGCTATTCGTAGCTCCCGGCCTGGCGCAGGGGCCGCGCTATCATCGGCCATCGACCAGGCCACTTCCGCCCCCGACCGCAGCGCGCGCGTGCTGACGGGCTTCCGACCGACGGGACGGTTGCACGTCGGCCACTGGGCGGGGAACGTCGGCAACGCCGTCCGCCTGCAGGAAGAGGGCTACGATTGCTTCTACTTCGTTGCGGACTGGCACATGCTGACCACGCATTACGACCGGACCGAGACCCTTCCCGCCGCCGTCGAGGGCCTCGTGCTCGATCTGCTCGGGGCCGGGATCGACCCGGCTCGCTCGGTCGTCTACCGGCAGTCCGACCTCCCCGAGGTCGCGGAGATGGCGCTGCTGCTGGGGATGGTCACGCCGCTCGGCTGGCTGGAGCGGGTGCCGACGTACAAGGAACGGCTGCGCGACATGGCCGAGCGCGACATCGCGAACTTCGGCCTGCTGGGCTACCCGATCCTGCAGACGGTCGACATCACGATCGTGCGAGGGGCGCTGGTCCCGGTGGGGGAGGACCAGGTCTCGCACCTGGAGATCTCGCGTGAGATCGTTCGCCGGTTCAACCGGTTGTACGGCGAGGTGCTCCTGGAGCCGCAGGCGCTGTTGTCGGACTGGCCGATGATCCCCGGCTCGGACGGCCGGAAGATGTCGAAGTCCTTGGACAACACGATCGATCTCGACGACGACCCCGACACCATCCGCGCGAAGGTCCGGTCCTTCATCACGGATCCGCAGAAGGTCCGTCGCGGCGACCCGGGCCGGCCCGAGATCTGTCCGATATTCGCCTTGCATCGCAAGTTCTCTCCGGACATCCTGGACTGGACCGAGGAGCATTGCCGCACCGGCGAGCTTGGGTGCGTGGACTGCAAGACGAACCTGGCCGACCGCATCATCGAGCAGCTCGGGCCGTTCCGCGAGCGGCGCGCGGAGCTGGCCGCGAAGCCCGGCCTGGTTTCCGATGTGCTCGCCGCGGGTGCCGACAGGGTACGGCCGTTCGTGGAAGAGACGATGGCGGCCGTGCGGGCCGCGATGCACTTCGGATGAGCGACACGGACGCGGTTCCCAGCGGAAGCTTCGCCGTCGACCTTCCCGTCTTCACGGGGCCGTTCCGCCTGTTGGCGGAGCTGATCATGGAACAGAAGGTGGACGTGTGCGACATCGCGGTCGCGACCATCACCGATCGATACGTCGCCTACGCGAAGGAAGCGGCCAAGGAGGCGGAAGGTTGGAACCTGGAGGAGGCGACCTGGTTCCTTGCGATCTGCGCCGTGCTCCTCGAGCTGAAGGTCGGCCGGTTGATGCCCCGGCATTCCGAGCAGGACGAAGAGGATCTGCTCGGCGCCTCTCCCGATCTGGCGTTCGCGCGGAGCATCGAGCTGGGGGCGTTCCGCAGGGTCGCGGTGGAACTGGCGAGACGTCTGGAGGACGAGGCCGGGTTCTTCGCACGAGATGTCGGTCCTGGTCCCGAGTTCTCACACCTGTATCCCGACCCCATGGAGACGATCGTCGCCGAGAACCTCGCCCGCGTGGCGGCCCAGCTGTTGCGTCCGCCCCCGACGCTCGATCTCTCGCACGTCACGCCGATCCGCTACTCCGTCGAGGACGCGATGACGGCGGTGAGCGAACGGATGGCGGGGTTCGGCGGCCCGGCGTCGTTCCGTGACCTGGTCGCGGACTGCCCCGACCGTATCCACGTAGTGGTGCGGTTCTTGGCCATCCTCGAGCTGTACCGTGAAGGGAAGGTCGAGCTTCAGCAGGGACCGACGTTCGGAGAGATCGAGGTCGAGTGGAATGCCTGAACCTCAGATGAGCGACGACGCCGGCGTGGGGCAGGAAACCCGCGCGCTCGAGGCTCTGTTCTTCGTCTCGGACGAGCCGCTCACGGCATCCGTGCTCGCCCAGACGCTCGGCGTGGACCGAAGGACCGTCGAGGGCCTCTGCGACCGACTGGCGCGGGAGTTGGAGGACCGCGGCTCGGGACTGGTCTTGCGCAACGTCGCCGGCGGGTGGCGCCTCTTCACGCATCCCGAGACGGCGTCGGTCGTGGAGCAGTTCGTCTTGTCCTCGCGCCAGGCCCGCTTGACGAAGGCCGCGCTCGAGACCATGTCGATCGTCGCGTACAAGCAGCCCGTCACGCGGCATCAGATCTCGGCGATCCGCGGCGTGAACTCGGACGGCGTCCTGCGGGCGCTCACCGACCGCGGGCTGATCGAGGAGGCCGGTCGCGAGGAGACGCCCGGGCGACCCGTCCTGTATGGCACCACGCCGGGGTTCCTGGAGCGGCTCGGTCTGCCCTCCCTCGCCTCGCTACCGTCGCTCGCCCCCTTGCTGGGGATCGACGACGAGGAGACGCCCGCCGACGCCCTCGCTCCCACCATCGACGACGTGCCGGCGATCGACCTCACGGAGGTCGATCTCACGGCGGAAGCCGACTCCGGGCCGTCCGACGACGCCCCGGCCTGACGGTGGCACCGTGCCGGTTGAGCGCGTCCAACGCGCGCTGGCCCGGGCCGGGTTCGGCTCGCGTCGAGCCTGCGAGCAACTGATCGTCGACACCCGCGTAACCGTCAACGGCACAGTCGCCACGCTGGGCGATCGCGTCGATCCCGCCGTGGATACGGTCACCGTCGACGGGGTGACCGTGAACCTCGACCCCAACGTCAGGTACTACGCGCTGCACAAGCCGTCGGGGGTCGTGACCACCATGCACGACCCGCAGGGGCGACCTGACATCCGTGCGTTCCTGCCGGAGGAGGGTCCGCGCGTGTTCCCGGTCGGGCGTCTCGACCGCGACAGCGAGGGGCTGCTCCTCCTCACGAACGACGGAGAGCTGGGCAACCGCCTGCTGCATCCGCGATATGCGATCGAGAAGGAGTACCTGGCCGAGGTGGAGGGCGCCCCGTCGGACCGGCAGATCGCCCGGATCCGGCGGGGCGTGGATCTGGACGACGGTCCCGCCAAACCCACATCCGTGCGCATCGTGGCCTCGAGCGGTCCGCGAGGCGCGCTCAGACTCACGATGACGGAGGGCCGCAAGCGTGAGGTCCGGCGACTGCTCGCCGAGGTCGGGCTCCCCGTCACGCGCCTGGTGCGACTGCGGGTCGGTCCGGTGAAGTTGGGGAACCTGGCCCCCGGCACGCTCCGCGAGCTGACGCCGGAGGAGATCCGCTCTCTCGCACGGGCCACCGACATGTAGCCTTGTCGCTCCGGGGCGATGGCTCCCGGGGAGGGAACGCGTGATGAGGGTTCGTGCCGCCCGTGGGGCCATCGTCGTGGTTCGCGACGAGTCCGAGGCCGTGCTCGATGCGACAGAGCGACTGCTCGCGACGGTGCTCGAGCGGAACATGGTCAAGCAGGACGACGTGATCAGCGTGCTGTTCACCGTGACCGACGACCTGCGCTCGGCGTTCCCCGCGGAGGCCGCGCGGCGGATGGGCCTCGGACGCGTGCCGCTGATGTGCGCCCGTGAGATCCCGGTCGAGGGAGCGATGCCCTCGGTCATCAGGCTCTTGGCTCACTTCCACTCCGAGCGGACCCTGGATGAGATCGCTCACGTCTACCTCGACGGGGCGGAGTCGCTGCGCGATGACCTCGAACGCGCCTGAGCGCATCGCGGTCGTGGGCACGGGCCTGATCGGCACGTCGATCGCCATGGCTTCCTCGCGGGTGGGATGCGACGTCTCGGGGTGGGATACCGATGCCCGATCGCTCGCCCTGGCCGCCGAGCGATCGTCGCTCCGCGAGGCTCCCTCGCTGGAGGGGGCGGTGGCGGGGGCCGAGATCGTGGCCGTCTGCGCGCCGGTGCCGTCGATCCCGGAACTGGTCGCCCGAACCCTCGAGGCGGCTCCCGCCGCCATCGTCACGGACGCGGGCAGCATCAAGGATCACGTCGTTCGCGAGGTCGCGGAACTGGCCGGTCCGGCAGCCGCCGGACGCTTCGTCGGTGGCCACCCCATGGGCGGCTCGGAGCGCTCGGGACCGGAGCACGCATCCGCGTCGGTCGTCGATGGGATCGTCTGGGTGCTCACGCCTGGCGAGGGGGCGGACCCGGATGCGATGGCGGCGCTCGAGGCGTGGATCGGACGGATCGGCGGACGTCCCATACGCATGTCGCCCGCACGACACGACCGCCTGGTGGCGTTCGTGAGCCACCTTCCCCAGATCGCCTCGACCGCCCTGATGGGGCTGGCGGCGACCGAGGAGGCTGGTGAGCCCGATATCCTGCTGCTGGCCGCGGGGGGATTCCGCGACCTCACGCGCCTGGCCTCGTCGAACCCGGCGCTGTGGAGCCAGATCCTGCTGTCGAACCGAGAAGCGATCGCCGAGGCGATCGAGCTGTACTCGGCCCGCCTGGCCGACCTTCGCGCGATGGTGCTGGAGGGTCGCGGCCGGGACGTCGAGGAGACGTTCGACGACGCCAAGCAGGCGCGGCTACGCCTGGCCGCCAAGCCGCAGGTGCGGGCCGGAGTGGCGGTGCTCCAGGTTCAGGCGCCCGACCGTCCCGGCGCGCTCGCGGAGCTCACGTCGGTGCTCGCCGAGCATTCCGTGAACATCGAGGACCTCCAGATCGTCCACTCGCCCGAGGGCGGACGAGGAACCGTGCACCTCACCGTCGCCGCCACGTCTGTCGACGACGCGCTCCGCGTGCTCGCGTCCCGGTCGTTCGACCCGATCCGTCTGGCTTGAGGTCGAGCGATGCGCGTCCGAGTGACCCCCGGCGGCACCTTGCAGGGAGAGCCGCGTGTGCCCGGTGACAAGTCGATCGCACACCGCTGGTTGATCCTGGCAACGACCGCTCGCGGTCGGAGCCGTTTGGTGGGGCTTCCCGCATCCCTCGACGTTCGTGCGACAGCGGCGTGCCTCGCTCTCGTGTCAGAGCGGGGTGGACCTGCACTGGAGGCTTGGTCTCGGAACGTTCCGGCGCCCACCGAGGGTCACGGTTCCACGTGGAACGACGACCCCTCGGACCGGGGACGAACCGGACTTGAAGTCGAGGGTGAGGGTCGCTCAGCGCTGACCGAAGCTGGCGCCCCACTCGACTGCGGTAACTCCGGCACGACGATGCGCCTGGTCGCCGGGACACTCGCCGCCGCCCCGTTCCGCTCGGTGCTCATCGGCGACCCGAGCCTGTCCACGCGACCGATGGAGCGAGTCGCGGCCCCACTCCGGGAGATGGGAGCGATCGTCACTACCGTGGGTGGTCACGCGCCTCTGGAGATCGTGGGCGGGCCGTTGTACGGGATCTCGTGCGCGCTGCCGATCCCGACGGCCCAGGTGAAGGGGGCCGTCCTCCTCGCGGGGATCGCGGCAGAGGGAGAGACGACGGTCGCCGAACCGGCGCCGACCCGCGACCATACCGAGCGGGCCCTCGCGGCCCTGGGCGCGCCCATCTCCGTCGACGGGACGACGATCACACTGCAGGGCGTCTATCAGCACGACGCGTTCGCCGCCACCGTGCCGGGCGATGTCTCTTCGGCAGCGTTCCTCGTGGCCGCCGCGGCGTTGACCGGGTCGGAGCTGACCGTGCGCGGGGTCGGCCTGAACCCGAGCCGGCTGCACTTCCTGGGGGTCCTGGAGCGGATGGGGGTGCGTGTCGAGACCCGTCCGACGGGGGAGGAGCTGGGAGAGCCGGTCGGCGACCTATGGGTGGCGCCGGGAGCCGAGCTGCGGGGCACCGAGGTCGCCGCCTCGGAGCTCCCCCTCGTGATCGACGAGGTACCGATCCTGGCCTTGATGGCGACGCACGCCCGGGGAGACTCATGGTTCATGAGCGCCGCTGAGCTCCGCGCGAAGGAGAGCGACAGGCTCGCCGGCGTCGCCGACGGCGTGCGCGCCCTCGGCGGGCACGCCGCTGTGGAGGGGGACGACCTGGTGGTGCCGGGGCTCGGGTTACGGGGGGGGATCGCGAACGCTCGCGGCGACCACCGGCTGGCGATGGCGTTCGCGGTCGCGGCCC
>CAZDXK010000051.1:0-8521 GCA_964509215.1 uncultured Actinomycetes bacterium
GGCGAGGAACGTGAACGCGGACTTCATCTTCACGCCCGGCACTCCGCAGTTCGATCCCACACCTGGGCAGTGGTGCGCGATCCAGGTCCTCATCGATCATGATCTGGAGTCGCTTCACGTCCGACAGGTTACATCACTCCTTCGAGGTGATGTAACCTGTCGGAGCCTACGGCGATGAGGACTAAGCGTCTGTGACCCGTGTCACTTCCCGGCTGTCTGTCTCTCGCGTTCGATGGCCGCGATCTCGTCGTCGCCGACTCCGCGCGCCGGCGTTCGAGCTGCGCGAGCTGTTCGGCTGTGAAGTATCGACTCCTAGGTTCCAGTTTGATCGGTGACCCGCGAGAGACGCCAGATGCCGGGGACGCCTTTCAACGCGCGCTCCCCGACGTCCTCGAACGAAAGGCCGGAGCCGGCGGTGAGATCCCTCACGGTCTGCGACACGAAGATCTCGGACGGACCCGCCAACGCACCGACGCGGGCGCCGATCATCACGGCGATGCCGCCAGCCTTCCCGTCGATCGTCTCGACCTCCCCCGTGTGGATGCCGGCTCGGACCTGGACGCCCAGCGGCGCCACGGAACGGATGATCGCCTGCGCGCATCGGATCGCTCGGCCGGGCCCGTCGAACGTCGCGAAGAACCCGTCGCCGGCGGTATCCACCTCGTGGCCGCGGAACCGGCCGAGCAGGGCGCGCGTCCTCGCATGGTGCTGCTCCACGAGGACCTTCCACTCGCGATCTCCCGACGCCGATGCCCGGTCGGTCGACCCGACGATGTCGGTGAACAGCACGGTTGCGAGGACCCTGTCGAAGACGGCCTGCTCCTCGCGGATCGACGAGATGAACCGTCCGACCGCCTCGGCAACCTCGGTCACGTCGCCCAGGTAGGGGTCGTCCTCGTCTCCGTGCAGCCGCAGGAGTTGCGCGCCGGGGATCCGATCGGCGGTCCAGGCGCTCTCCTCGATCAGGCCCGGAGGCCAACCCTCGCGCACCAGCACGAGCGCCGGGACCTGGATCGCGGGGAGCGCGCTCCTGGCGTCGGTCGAGAACCACACGCGGCTGAATGTGACCAGATCGCCTGGGGCGGCGCCGTAGCGCTGGATCTTCACTAACCACTGGGCGAACGATGGGTCCTCCGCCAGCCGGTCACCGATCGTCGCGAACGTCATGCGCGTGGTCTCCTCGGCCTTGTCGGCGTCACCCCAGAGCTCGGTCCGCGTGCCGAGCCGCTCCTCGAAGCGATCCTCGGCCATCCCCCACGGATAGTCGTGGGCCCAGGCCATCCGCACCGCGCCGCTCCACAGGACGAGTCCGAGCGTCCGCTCCGGGTACGTGGCCGCGAACAGGGCGGCAAGCGATCCGCCATCGCCATCGCCGATCAGAAGTGGCCGCTCCGATCCGGTGGCATCGAGCACGGCGCGGAGATCGTCCATCCGGGCCTCGAGCGTGGGGATGCTCGAGAGCCGATCCGATAAGCCGACGCCGCGCTTGTCGAAGAGGATCACGCGCGCGCTCGCGCTCAACTCCCGAGCGAATCGCTCGAACGAGGGAAGCTCCCAGAACAGCTCGACATGCGAGACGAAGGCGTGGACGAACACGATGTCCACCAGGCCGTCGCCGATGGTCTGGTAGGCGATGTGCACGCCGTCATCGGTAACCGCGTAACGCGTCTGCGGGATCACTCGCGTAGTCTCCGCCGCCGCCGCTACGGGAAGCAAGCGACGCAGGTCATCCGTTCGCCGCGTCCTCCAGCACCTTGACGTCGATCTTCTGCATCTGCAGCATCGCCTGCATGGCCCGTTGGGCCCGCTCGGGGTCGGGGTCGCTCAACAGCTCACCCATCCGCTCGGGGATGATCTGCCAGCTCAGGCCGAACCGGTCCTTGAGCCAACCGCACATGCTCTCCTCGCCCCCGTCCGCGGTCAGCTGCGACCAGAGCCGGTCGACCTCGTCCTGGTCCTTGCAGCTCACGTTGAACGAGACAGCCTCGGTGAACGGGAACTGCGGTCCGCCGTTGATGGCCATGTACTCCTGACCTGCGAGCCGGAAGAACACCAGCGCTACGTTGTCCCCGCTCGGAGTGCCGTCGAGGCGCTGCACGTTCGTTACCTCCGAGTCTTCGAACAAGGAGACGTAGAAGTTCGCGGCTTCCTCTGCCCGGGTGTCGAACCACAGGCACGGTGTGATCCTCTGCATGCTGTGCTCCTTTCCTGTTGTCGATAGGTCGTCCTTTCGGGTCAGCTGTTCGCGACGAGCTTGGCGAGCAGTTCGTCGAGGCGCTCGTACCCCTGGCTCATGCCGTCGGCCATGCCCGAGTCGACCATCGCGTCGCGGGCCGCGACCGACTGGAACGACGAGTTCGTGCGGACGGTGGTCTTTCCGTCGTGCTCTTCGAACGTGACCGTGTCCATGGAGACGTGTCCGGGCGCGCCCTCGAACTCGAACGTCTGCACGATGCCGTCCGGCGAAGGCGAGCCGTGGAAGACGCCGTGGAAGCCGTACGCGTTGCCGGCGTCGTCGGCGTGGACGTAGCGCCACGTGCCGCCGTCGCGGAGGTCGTAGCGGTCAACCGTCATCGTGTACTTGCGCGGCCCCAGCCACTGCGAAAGCAGGTCGGGTTCGGTGAACGCGCGATACACCAGCGCGAGCGGCGCGTCGAGCTCCCGGCTGGTCAGGACCTGCGGGATACCCGGCTCTGCGGTGACCTTCAGCTCGGTCATGTCGTGCTCCTTCCTGTCGGATCGCCCGGTGGCGATCGGTCGGTCTGCTGCTCCTGCAGGGCTGCGAGCAGCTCCTCGAGGCGCTCGTAGCTTTGTTCCCAATAGTCGCGATATCCAGCGAGCCACACCGTCGCCTGCCGGAGCGGCTCGGCCCGCAGGTGACTGAGGCGGGCGGTCGCCCGTCGCGTGCGGGAGATCAGGCCCGCGCGCTCCAGCACCTTGAGGTGCCGCGAGATCGCCGGCTGGGAGATGTTGAAGGGTGCCACGAGCTCGAGGACGGACGCCTCTCCTTGAGTGAGGCGCGTCAGGATCGCCCGTCGCGTGGGATCCGCGAGCGCCCCGAACACCGCATCGAGCTGGTCGACCGCCATCTATAACCTGTCCTTTCTAGAAGGAAGAAGTTATAGAGTGTCGAAGACATCTGTCAAGGGGCGGCTGGGGGACACGACCGCCGCTGTCTCCGTCTACGGATATCTGTTCTCGATCTCAGCGAAGAAGGCCTCGGCGAGGAGGACGAAGTCTGCTTCGCTCAGTTTGATCTCGTCCCCGACCTGATACTTCAAGATCGACTTGGCCGGATCCAACTTGATCTGCTTGTCGGCGGCTGTGACGCCACCGTTGTTCAACAGGGAGTTGCACAGGACCCGAACTTCATTCAGAGGGTTGCCATCCTTCCCCTCCAAGTTCCTGCTCCGGTGCAAGAAGGAGTTGTCCAACACCAGGACCATGTTGTTGAAGAAAAGGGGTTCGAACGTTGCGATCGCAGCGCCGAGCCGCGTCTTGTCGGTCCGGTCGACATCGTTCGCTGCGGCAACCAGGTCCCGGTACGCGGAGATCTGCGTGTCGACCCTTGCGCGACATCCGTCGACATACGTTGGGGAGAAGTGGCTGACAGAGAGCATGGCACCGACCCTTTCAGCTGGGTGTGTCGTCACCGTAGTCGAGCTCCGCCAGCCGCCGCTCGAGCAGGCGCCGCTCGGTGTCGTCGTAGACCAACATCAACGCTCGGCGGTAGGCGTCGCTGGCCTCTTCCGTTCGACCGAGGCGGCGCAGTAGCTCGCCCCGCGTCGAGTGCAGGTAGCGGTAGTCCTCGAGGGCGAGGCGATCGACGATGTCGAGCCCCGCCCTAGGACCCTGCGCCTCGGCGATCGCGATGGCCCGGTTCAGCTCGACGACCGGCGAGTCGGTGAGGCGGGAGAGCTCGCCGTAGAGGGCGGCGATCTGGGGCCAGTCGCGCGGCTCGTCGGCATGCAGGGACGCGATCGCCGCCTGCACGACGTAGGGACCCCGCCCGAGCAGAGCCAGGGCCCGGTCGAGCACCGCTCGCCCGTCGGCGATCTGCGCTGTGTCGAAGAGCGAGGGGTCCTGGTCGTGGAGCAACACCAGCTCGCCGTCCTCAAACCGCGCCTCGCGGCGGGCGTCGAGCAGCAGCATCATCGCCAGCAGGCCGAGCACCTCCGGCTCGTCAGGCATCAGCTCGGCGAGCGCCTGCCCGAGCCGGAGCGACTCTGTCGCCAGCTCGCCGCGGCCACCGTAGCCCTCGTTGAAGATCAGGTAGACGACCGCGAGCACGGCCACGAGCCGATCGGGCAACAGGTGGCCGGGAGGCACCCGGAACGGGATCCGGGCGGCCTTGATCTTGCGCTTCGCGCGCACCAGCCGCTGAGCCATCGTCGACTCGGGGACCAGGAACGCGCGGGCGATCTCGCCGGTGGTCAGGCCGCCGAGCGCTCGCAGAGTGAGAGCGACCTGCGCGTCGATGGCGAGCGCTGGATGACAGCAGGTAAAGACGAGCTCGAGTCGCTCGTCTGGAAATGTCGTCGGGTCCATCTTGGCCTCCGCTGTCTCGGGCACCTGAAGCAGCCGGGTCTTCGCGGCCAGCGTGCGATCGCGGCGGATGCGGTCGATGGCTCGGTTGCGCGCCGTCGTCACCAGCCAAGTGTGGGGGTTGGCGGGGGTTCCGTCGCGTGGCCAGCGCTCCGCGGCGATCGCGAAGGCCTCCTGCGCGGCTTCCTCGGCGAGGTCGAAGTCGCCGAGGAAGCCGATCAGCGCAGCGAGGACATATCCCCACTCGTCGCGGAAGGTTTGCTCGAGGATCGCTACCACTCCACGATCGGGCGCACCTCGATCGCGCCGCCCATGCGAGCCGCCGGGATCCGCGAGGCCAGCTCGATCGCAGCGTCGAGGTCTTCGGCCTCGAAGTGGAGATAGCCACCGATCGCCTCCTTGATCTCGACGAACGGGCCGTCGGTGGTCAGCGTCTTGCCGTCCTGCACGCGCACGGTGGTCGCCGTCTCGGGGGGCGCCAGCTGGAGGCCGGAGGTGACGCCGGGGGTCTCGTTGATCGCCTTGTACGCGGCGTAGACCGCCCCCTTCTCGTCCTCCGAAAGGCTCTCCCACTCGTCCGACGGTGGCGTCGGAGTGGCGCCCTGGTGGATCAGCAGCATGTACTTCACCGCTTCCTCCTTCTTGAGTTGGTCGCCCATAAGACGAACGGGAGCGGCGAAATCGACAGCTCCACGCCGAAGAGACGATAGCTTTCGACATCCTTCATGATGTCGAACTGAGCGGTCGGACTCCGACGTTCCTTGGAAGGCGAGGGAAGCGACGATGCCGAAGCTGCGTGTGCACAACTTCTCGATCTCGCTCGACGGGTACGCGGCCGGTCCGGATCAGAGCCGCGAAGACCCACTCGGTGTGGGCGGCACCCAACTCCACGAGTGGGCGTTCGCGACCGAGTCCGCTCGCCAGATGCACGGTATGACTGGTGGAGCGGGAGGCATCGACGACGGGTTCATCTCACGGGCCAACGAGGGGATCGGCGCCACGATCATGGGACGCAACATGTTCGGCCCGATCCGCGGGCCGTGGGGCGGCGACGCGTGGAGTGGCTGGTGGGGTGACGATCCGCCGTATCACCATCCGGTGTTCGTGCTCACCCACCATCCGCGCGCGGCGATCACGATGCAGGGCGGGACCACGTTCCACTTCATCGCTGACGGGATCGAGGCGGCGCTCGAGCGAGCGATCGACGCCGCCGATGGCGACGATGTCATGCTCGGCGGAGGTGCTTCCACGATCCAGCAGTACCTCCGCACCGGCCTGATCGACGAGATGCACCTCGTGATCGTCCCCGTCCTGCTCGGCGGCGGCGAGCGCTTCTTCAACCACCTCGACGACGGCCCAGAGGAGTACGAGTGCGTCGAGCTCGTCAGCTCGCCCTCAGTCGCGCACGTCCGCCTCGTCCGAACGTCGCCGTCTGCGGTTCCACCGTGAACATTGTGGGTCCGGTCGCGACGGAGGTGCCGGCATGAGCACCGCGATCTGGGCAGGTATCGCGTTGGTCGTCGCGCCTCTGTGGTTCAACACGACGTTCGCGGTGCTCGGCAAGCGGTTCGGCTACCCGGACATCCTGCGGAGGCCCACGGACGAGATCCTCGAGCGCTTCTCCGCGGGTGGTTCGTCGCTGATCGTCGCATGGTGGCTGTTCTCGCTCTCAGGTCTGCTGATGATCGTCGCGGTGGTCCTCCTCGGCCAGGTCGTCGGTGGCGGCAGCCTCGCCGGGGTCGCGACGGTCGTGGGCGTCGTGGCAGGGCTGGTGCAGATGCTCGGGCTGCTCCGGTGGGTGTACCTGGTGCCCGCGCTGGCTCGTGTCCGCGCCGATCCGCGCACGACCGCCGCGGAGCGCGAGACGAACGCCGCGATCTTCCGCGCGTTCCACCAGTTCCTGGGCGTCGGCGTGGGGGAGCACCTGGGTTACCTGCTGACCGGCCTGTGGTCGATCCTGATCGGCATCGCGATCGTGCTCGGGAGCGAGGTCGCGTCGTGGCTGGGTTGGCCGGGGATCGTCGTCGGCGCCGGGCTCGCCGTCGCCTCGGCCGAGTTCCTGGGCCCGAACGAGGAGCGTGGGTGGGAACTCGCGGGCGCGGCTGTGCCGTTCCTCTACATCGCGTGGTCGCTCTGGCTCATCGCGCTGGGCGTCGCGCTGATCGTTTGAGCTGGGAGCAGCGACCCACCCTCCGGTGGTCCTAGCCGACGGTGCTGGGTGGGATCTCGACGACACGGCCGGCCTGCTCGCCGAAGTCCCAGACATCGATGAACGGCGGTTCCCGGCCGAGCGTCGTGATGGCCGTGCAGATCTGGCTCCGATGATCGGTCCCGTGGTGCAGCGCCTGCGCGAGCCGGATCCCCATCGGGGCGTGGGTCTCGGACCCGTCGTCGCGGCGCCGCACGATGACGACGTCCGGATCGAGGTCCTTCGCCAGGAGCGACGACCATGCGGCACCGTTGGCCTCCATCGCGGCCCGGAGCGCCGGCAGGGCCATGTGGTCCTCTTCGATCCGCGGGGTGCGCTCATCGGTCATGGCGAACAGGTACCAGGAGTCAGCCCCGACGAGGTGGCGCGCCGTGTCGAGGATCGAGCCGTAGGTTCCCGGGACGGTGGTCCCCAGTTGCTCTGGACCGAGCGCGAGGCACGCATCGATCACGCGCAGCGTCGCCCACACGTGGTGGCCGAACGCGTCTTCCAGCGCGGACCTGCTCATCGGATCACCGTAACAGAGCCATATGACGCGTTCAGACTCTCGAAGCTCGACGAGCGCTCATGGGTTCCCACGCATCCGTTCTTCAACGAGGAGGGCGGCCACCCGTTCTATCAGGTCGTACGGGATGGGCTTGGCGAACGGGAACTTCAACGTGCCCTTGCTTGCCCGGTACGGCTCGATCTCCCGCTCGAAGGTCGCATCTCCCGTGGGAACGGGGTAGACGGCGATGTGATGCTTCCACCCGGCGAAGTACACGATGTATCTGCCGCCGAGCGTGAACGTCGGGATGCCGTAGCTGATCGTCTCGTCCGCGGTCGGCAGCGCGTTCCGGATCCTGCCTCGAACCTCCTGCAGGATCGCCTGGACGTCTGCGGGGAACGTATCGATGTAGTCGTCGATCGTCGCGGGAGTGCCTGCCACGTCTCCTCCCTCGCGCATCATCGCTTGCGAGGGACGGACTGCGCTCGGGCCTCGTCCCTCCAGCTGTACGACCAGCTCCTGTCGCTCGCCCCGAGTCCGGTCGTGGCGTTCAACCGCGCCGTCGCGGTGGCCGAGGTCGGCGGACCAGCCGCCGCTCTGCCCTCGTCGACGACCTCGACCTCGCCGGATATCACGCCGCCGGGCGCTCCTTCAAGAGTGACGGTCAGGCCGGAGTTCGCGGAAGCCAGCCGCGGTGAAGTCGCCGTCGAACGCGAGCGCGTCCTTGATCTTCATCGATCGCATCAGGGCGAAGCTGGTCGCGTCGACGAAGGTGTACGTGCGCTCGTCGCGCTTGCGGAGCCACGACCATGCGCGATCCTCGAGCTCGGGCGGAACGGGGACGATCTCGAGTCGCGCGGAGCGGTCCAGCGAATCCAGGAATCCGACCGCGCCGGCATGCCCGATCCTGCGGCGGAGGAAGGTCCACGACTCTCCTCGAACGTGGTTCGAGGTGACCATCGGTCTGTCTCCGACGAGCTCCAGGAGCTGTCGAGCGATCTCGTGATGCGCATCGCGGCCGTTCCGGACAGCGACCCAGAACGAGGTGTCGACGAAGATCACCGGTAGACGATGTCGTCGATCGACTCGGGGCCGGGGTCGTAGCTATCGACGCCGACCATCTCCCAGAGGGGATCCTCCTCGATCGGCGGCAAGGGCGCGACGCGCTCACGAACGAACCGACGGATAAGCGCGGCCTTCGAGGTGCCCTCGTCGAGGGCCATCCGTTCGAGGATCTGGTCCAGGTCCTCGTCGATCATGATCTGGAGTCGCTTCACATC
>CAZDXK010000052.1:0-7232 GCA_964509215.1 uncultured Actinomycetes bacterium
GCCCTCAACCTTTTGTCCTGTAAATTTTCGGTAGAGGAACTTAATCTCACGATCGATCTACCGGTTGAAAAACCCAAGATACTGGGCAATCTTTCCATGATGCAGGACATTTTTATGAACATGCTCGACAACACCCACGACGCCGACCAACCCTGGAGGAGTGGGCGGCGGCCGTTGCTGCGGTGCCGGTCCGCCGGGTCGGCTCGCGAGGCCGGGCACGCCTGCCGAAGGCGGCCGAGATCCTCGTGGGAGGCCCCGAGTCGGTGCGCGACCTCGGCACGGGCGACCTCGAGCTCGTGGCGATCCTGGACGCGGATCTGGCGGAGCGCCGGCCTGGGATCTCGGCTCGCGAGCGAGCGCTGACGACGTGGATGGAGGCGGTCGCGTGGGCCCGGCCGTCGGGGAGGGCGATCGTGCAGGCGGATCGCCCCAGCGATCCTGCGATACAAGCGCTCGTACGCGGGAACCCCGACCGGTTCCACGCGGACGAGGCGGGTCGCCGACGCGCGGCGGGGTTCCCGGTTGGGTCTGCCGTGTTCCGGGTGGCCGGCTCCGCCGATGTCGAGTCGGAGCTCGCGACCGTCCGACCGATCACCATGCTGGCATCGTCCGTCGGGGAGCAGACGGTATGCTTGCTCGCGCTCGATCCGGATCGCGTGAGTGAGCTCGGTCGAGTGGTCCGCGAGCTGGCCGCCCGTGACGTCGTGACGAGGGTCGAGGCGGAACCGCACCTCTAAGACAACGAACGGTGGACCCGACGTGATCATCCCGATCCGCACCCTGGGCGACCCTGTGCTGAAGACGCCGGCGAAGCCCGTCGAGCGCTTCGACGACGCGCTGCGACGGCTCTCCGAGAACATGCTCGAGACGATGTACGACGCTCCCGGCGTGGGCCTCGCCGGGCCCCAGGTCGGCATCTCACTCCGGTTGTTCGTGTTCGACGACGGGGCCACGGGGCCGATGGTCGTTGCGAACCCAGAGCTCCTGTTCCCCGAGCTAGAGATCGTGGAAGAGGAGGGCTGCCTGTCCATCCCGGGGCCGTTCTACCCGACTCCCCGATCCGCGAAGATCCTCTGCCGGGGGCAGGATGTCCAGGGAGACCCGCTCGAGGTCACGGGAGAAGGGCTGCTGGCAAGGATCATCCAACACGAGACGGATCACCTGGAGGGAACGCTGTTCATCGATCGACTGGACGAAGAGGGTCGTAGAGCGGTCCTGGCGGAGCTCCTTCGCATCGAGCTCGGCCTCGCCGAGCCGCGCGAGCGGCGTAGCGACGACGAGGGGTAGGCGATGGCGGCGCCCGTCCGTGCGGTCTTCCTGGGCAACGACACCTGGTCGGTCCCGACGCTGGAGCGTCTCGCCCGGGCCGGGGACGTCGATGTGGTCCTCGTCGTGACGAACCCACCCCGACCGGCCGGTCGGGGGTCGAGGCTCACCGCGACCCCGGTCGCCGACGCGGCTCGGAGGCTCGGGCTCCCCCTAGAGGAGACGGAAACGACGAGAGGGGATGCTTTCCCGGAACGGCTCCGCTGGCTGGCGCCGGACGTCTCGGTCGTCGTGGCCTACGGCGAGTTGCTGTCAGCCGATGTACTGAACGCACCTCGCCTCGGCTCGGTGAACCTCCATCTCTCCCTGTTGCCGCGCTGGCGGGGCGCGAGCCCGGTACAGCACGCGATCCTCGCGGGGGATCCGGTCACCGGTGTCACGGTGATCCGGATGGACGAAAGTCTGGACACCGGGCCGGTGCTCGCGAACCGCGAGCATCCGATCCGGCCGGAGGACGACGCCGGTTCTCTGGGCTCCCGCCTGGCGGCGATCGGAGCAGACGCGGTCGCCGAGCTGCTTCCGGGCCTCGCCGAGGGTCGCGTGATCCCGATGCCTCAGACGGGTCGGGCGACGTTCGCGCCCAAGCTCGGACCCGCCGATCGCCTGATCGACTGGACACATGCCGCCGACGCCGTCGTGCGACGCGTGCGAGCGCTCGCGCCGGAGCCAGGGGCGAGTACCGGCTTCAGACGGGGTGACCTAAAGCTCCTCCGTGCCGAAGAGGCCGGGCCTACTGAGGCTCCGCCGGGGACGGTCGTGGACCTCGACCGAGACGGCGTCGTCGTGGCGGCGGGCTCCGGAACGGTCCGGTTGCTCGAGGTCGCCGCGCCTGGGAGGCGCCGCATGCCGGCCTCCGACTGGGCTCGCGGAGTTCGGGATCTGGTCGGCGAGCGGCTCGGATCATGACCACGGCGCGATCGGTCGCGGTGGAGACCGTCCGTCGTGTCACCGACGAGGACGCCTACTCCACGCGGGTCCTCCCCGCGCTCCTGGAGCGGTCTCGCCTGGCCCCGCGTGACAGGGCTCTCGCAACGGAGCTGGCGATGGGGACGCTGCGCCACATCCCCGGGCTGGATCGCGCGATCGGTCTCCGGGCCACTCGGTCGGTAGCGCGGATGAGCCCGGGGGCCCGCGCGGCCCTCCGGCTTGGCGCGTACCAGTTGCTGTTCATGCGGATCCCGTCGCACGCTGCGGTGTCGGCCTCGGTCGATCTCGCCACACCGCGCGAGCGCGGGTTCGTGAACGCCATCCTCAGGAGGCTCGCCGAGGATCCTCCCGCACCTCCGACGGGCGCGACCGACGACGACATCTCGGTCCGTGCGGGCCTGGCTCCCTGGGCGGTGCGCGAGTTGCGCCTGCTCCTCGGCGACGACGAAACGGAGGAGGCCGCGGAGGCGTTCGGCGAAAGAGGCCTCATGAGCCTTCGAACGAACACGTGCCGGACGTCGGTCGAGGCCTTCGTCCACGGCCTCCGCGCGAGCGGGCATTCGCCGCATCCCGCTCGGCTCCATCCCGAGTGCGTGCTCCTGGATGGTGGCGAGCCGACCCGGCTGCGCGGGTTCGCGCAGGGCTGGTTCGCGGTGCAGGACCAAGCTTCGGCGTTCGTCGTCGGAGCGCTCGACCCTCAACCGGGCGATCGCGTGCTCGATGTCTGCGCCGCGCCGGGGGGGAAAGCGGCGCACGTGGCGTGCATGGTCGGCGAGACCGGGACGGTCGTGGCCGCCGACGTTCGGCCCGAACGCGCCGCACTTGTGAGGAGCTCCGCCGCCCGGCTCGGCGTCGCGATGCACGTCGTAGTACAGGACGCCACGCGTCCCGCGGTCGATGGGTCGTTCGACCGCGTGCTGGTCGATGCCCCATGCTCGGGGATCGGGTCGGCGCGCCGGCGACCCGAGTTGTTGTGGCGGCCCAGGCGGGGCGACCTCTCGTCGCTCGCCCGGCTCCAGGTGGCCATCGCGACCGCCGCCGCCGATCGGCTTCGCCCGGGCGGTCGCCTCATCTATTCCGTGTGCACGTTCCCGCGAGCCGAGACCGACGCGGCTTGCGACGCGCTCGTTCGGCGTCGGCCCGAGCTGGAGCCCGAGCCGATCGACGGTCCCGACGGACCCACGGCGCGGGTGCGTCTGTGGCCGCATCGTCACGGCTCGGACGGCATGTTCGTCGCGGCCTTCCGCAAACGCCCATGACCGGGCGGGTACGATAGCCGCGATGGGGATGCTCTCCGCGTCGATCCTGTCCGCCGACTTCGCGCACCTGGCCGACCAGGTCAAGCTCATCGAGCCGTATGCCGAAGCCATACATATCGATGTCATGGACGCACACTTCGTTGCGCCGCTCACGATCGGACCCGTGGTCGTCGCTTCGCTGCGACCGGTGACCGAACGCGTTCTCCACGGGCACCTCATGGTTGAGGCCCCAGAGGGCTTGTTCGACGAGCTCGCTCAGGCGGGTCTCGACATCGTCTCGTTCCATCACGAGGCGGTCGAGGACCCGGCCCCGGTCATCGCCAAAGCGCGCGGCGCCGGCTTGCGGGTAGGTATGACGCTCAACATGGAGACCTCGGTCGAGGCGATCGTCCCGTACCTTGACGATCTGGATGACGTGATGCTCATGAGCATCAGGCCGGGCTGGGCGGGACAGGAGCTGAACCCCGAGGTGTACCCGCGATTGGAGGCGGTACGGACCGAGGTCGATCGTCGGGGCTCGCAGACCGCAGTCGAGATCGACGGTGGGGTCACGATCGAGAACGCAAGACGGGCGATCGACGCCGGCGCCACCGTATTGGTCGCCGCCTCGGCGATCTTCCGGGCGCCCGATCCGGCGGCGGCCGCCCGCGAGCTCGCCGCCATCGCCCGGGGGGAGGTGGCCGCCTAGATGCCCGAGACCATCCTCGTCGTCGACGACGATCCCGATATCGCGCGGTTCGTCGAGGTCAATCTCCGGTCCGCGGGCTACGAGGTCGCTGTCGCGGCCGATGGGGAAGAGGCGCTCGAGAAGGCCGGCGAGCTCCGCCCCGACCTGGTCCTCCTCGACGTGATGATGCCGCGCATCGACGGATTCGAGGTGGCCCAACGCCTGCGCAAGAACCCCCAGACCGCGAACACCAGCATCATCATGTTGACCGCCAAGGCCCTCTCGGCCGACAAGGTGACCGGCCTGCAATCCGGCGCCGACGACTACATCATCAAGCCGTTCGATCCCATCGAGCTCCTTGCGCGCGTGAAGGGAACGCTCCGCCGCGCGAAGGAGATGCGCAACCTGTCGCCGCTCACCGGTTTGCCGGGCAACATCCGGATCCAGGAGGAGATCGAGCGGCAGGTGCGCGAGGCGCGACCGTTCGCCGTCCTGTACTGCGACCTCGACAACTTCAAGACGTACAACGACCAGAAGGGATTCGTGCGCGGCGACCGGATGATCCAGGCGACGGCGCGCATCATCCAGGACGCCGTCGTGGAATTCGACCCGGGAGATGGGTTCGTCGGTCACGTCGGCGGGGACGACTTCGTGGCCGTGGTGGATCCTGACGTCGCGGAGCGGGTCGCGAAGCGCATCTGCGAGCGGTTCGACGGGTCGCGCTCAGGCTTCTACGAGTTGGAGGACCTCGACCGTGGATTCATCCGGATGGAGGACCGCAAAGGCGTGATGCAAGATGTCCCGCTCGTGGGGATCTCGGTCGGCATCGCCACCACGGCTCGGCGCGCGTTCGCCCACTATGGTGAGGCCGTCTCGGTGGCCACCGAGATGAAACAGTTCGCCAAGCGCGACGGCGGCTCCTCCTACGCGATCGACCGCCGCGCTCCCTGAGCGGACACCCAGCTCTCCTGGACCGCATAACGGCGTCGCTCGTATACTCCGTCGGAGATAGCTCGTTTCCGGGGCGGGGTGCGATTCCCCACCGGCGGTGACAGTCCGCGACCCTTCGCGAGCCGCGCGAGGGTGGATCCGGTGAGATTCCGGGACCGACCGTAAAGTCGGGATGGGAGGAGACGGGGTGGCGGTTCCGCGGCATGCGCGGAGCCGCGAGCCGCGCGTTCCCCACCTCGCCCCGAAGAAGGGGTCGAGGGTGTCGGAACGGGACGGAGCGTACGAGGAGGGTCGCGAGCGCCACATGCGGCGCGCCCTGGAGCTTGCGGCGCTCGGGCGCGGTCTCGTCTCACCGAACCCCATGGTCGGCGCCGTCATCGTTCGCGATGGCCGTGTGGTTGGCGAAGGGTGGCACGAGGGACCCGGGACGCCGCATGCGGAGTTGCGCGCGCTGGCCGCGGCGGGAGAGCTGGCCCGCGGGGCGACGCTTTATTGCTCCCTCGAGCCTTGCGATCACGTCGGGCGGACACCGCCGTGCACGCGCGCGATCGTCGGATCCCGTCTCGCGCGGGCGGTGATCGCGGCGGGCGATCCCAACCCCCTCGTCGACGGCCGCGGGTTCGAACGTCTGCGAGCTTCCGGTATCGAGGTGGAGACCGGTGTCCTAGAAGAGGCGTCCCGGAGATTGAACGCGGCGTTCGAGCGCCACGTCGTGACGGGAATGCCGTTCGTCACACTGAAGACCGCCGCGTCCCTCGACGGCAAGACCGCGGCCAGGGACCGCTCGTCCAAATGGATCACAGGAGATGCCGCGCGGGACGACGTGAAGCGACTCCGCGCCGCGGCGGACGCGATCGTGGTGGGAGCGGGAACCGTGATCGACGACGATCCATCGCTGACGGTCCGCGATCCCTCGTACCGTGGCCGTCCACCGCTCCGCGTCGTCATCGACTCGTCGGGTCGCGTTCCCGCCGGGGCCCGCGCGTTCGACGGCTCGGCACCGACGCTCGTAGCGACGACCGCTCGCTCCCGCCGCCGGGCCGTGGAGGCGTGGACCGCGGCCGGAGCCGACGTCGTGTCGTTCGATCAGGACGGAACGGATGGTGTCTCGCTCCCCGAGCTGATGGCGCACCTGGGCAAACGCGACGTTCAGAGCGTGTTGTTGGAGGGCGGCGCGACCCTTGCCTGGAGCTTCGTCAGGGAGCGTCTGGTCGATCGTGTCGTCCTGTACCTGGCTCCGAAGCTCGTGGGTGGTGCCCAGGCGCCGGGGGTTCTGATGGGTGAGGGCTTCGCCCCGATCGGCGAGGCTGCCGCGCTGCGGATCGTGAGCGTGGAGCGGATCGGTGACGATCTGAGGGTGGAGGCCGATGTTCACCGGGATCGTTGAGGAGCGAGGCATCGTCCTCGACGCCGGGGCATCCCGCCTCGTGGTCGGTTGCCGGACCGTCGTCACCGACAGCGACATCGGGGCCTCGGTCTCCGTGAACGGAGCGTGCCTCACCGTGATCGCACGGGGCGCCGGCGATCTGTCGTTCGATCTGTCCCCGGAGACGGTGGCTCGATCAACCCTCGGCAAGCTCGCCCCCGGCGATCCGGTCAACCTGGAGAGGCCGGTGACGCTCTCCGCACGGCTCGGCGGCCACCTCGTGCAGGGCCACGTGGACGGGGTCGGTGAGGTCACCGGCATGCATCGCGACGACGAGGGAGGCGCGCTGGTCACCATCCGCGTGCCGGAAGGTTTGCTGCGCTACGCAGCGCAGAAGGGGTCGATCACCGTGGACGGCGTAAGCCTCACGCTCGCGACGATCGCGGGGGAAGGGATCCGCGTGGCGTTGATCCCCCACACGCTCGCCGTGACGACGCTGGGAACGGTCGTCCCCGGGGATCTGGTGAACCTGGAAGTGGATGTGATCGCGAAGTACGTCGAACGCCTCATGGCCAAGGAAACGGCCAAGGAAACGGCCAAGGAAACGGCCAAGGAGACGGCCAAGGAGACGGAAGGACGATGATGATGAGCGAGCAACAGCAACCGGCCACGACGACATCTCCGTTCGCGTCCATCCCGGAGGCCGTGGAGGACATCCGCGCCGGACGGGTGGTGA
>CAZDXK010000052.1:7332-8420 GCA_964509215.1 uncultured Actinomycetes bacterium
CCGTTCGCGTCCATCCCGGAGGCCGTGGAGGACATCCGCGCCGGACGGGTGGTGATCGTCGTCGACGATGCCGATCGGGAGAACGAGGGCGACCTGATCATGGCGGCGGAGAAGGTGACGCCCGAGGCGATCGCGTTCATCGTCCGGTATTCCAGCGGCGTGATCTGCATGCCTGTGGCGGGCGATCGCCTCGACGAGCTGCAGATCCCGTTGATGGTGGCCGACAACACCGACCATCGACGGACGGCATTCACCGTCTCCGTGGATGCGCGTCGCGGCGTCACCACGGGGATCTCGGCGGCGGATCGGGCTACGACCATCCGGGCGATCGTCGACACCGACACCGCGCCCGAGGATCTGTCCCGGCCCGGCCACATCTTCCCCCTCCGCTATCGCGAGGGCGGCGTCCTCAAGCGGGCGGGTCACACGGAGGCGTCCGTCGACCTCGCGCGCCTCGCCGGCCTGTACCCGGCGGGAGTCCTTTGCGAGACGGTCAACGAAGATGGCACCATGGCCCGGCTGCCGGACCTGGTTCGGTTCGGAGCCGAGCACGGATTGAAGATGATCTCGATCGCCGATCTCATCGCCTATCGCCGCATCCACGAGATCCTGGTGACGAAGGTGGCCGAGGCGACCATCCCCACGCCCCGAGGCGACTACCGGTCGTTCGCGTATGAGAGCGTCGTGGACGGTCGCACGCACGTGGCGTTGGTGCTCGGAGACATCGGTGACGGCCGAGACGTGCTCACTCGGGTGCACTCGGAATGCCTGACTGGGGACGTGTTCGCCTCGCTACGGTGCGATTGCGGCGAGCAGCTCCAACGGTCCATGGAGATCATCGGCCGGGAAGGACGTGGGGTCGTCCTGTACATCCGAGGGCACGAGGGCCGAGCGATCGGACTGACCCACAAGCTCCGGGCCTACGAGCTCCAGGATCAGGGCCGCGACACCGTGGAAGCCAATACCGACCTGGGGTTCCCGGCCGATCCACGCGAGTACGGGATCGGCGCGCAGATCCTGGTCGACCTCGGCATCCGGACGATGCGGCTGCTCACGAACAACCCCGCCAAGCGCGCGGGCCTCGAGGG
>CAZDXK010000053.1:0-8288 GCA_964509215.1 uncultured Actinomycetes bacterium
CGACCGGATCGCTGGGCATCGCGATCAGCGAAGCGGTGGAGGACGCCGCCACGCACGACGACACGGGCTACGCGCTCGGGAGCGTGCTTGGCCATGTGCTCCTGCACCAGTCGGTGATCGGCTTGGAGGCGCAGAAGCAGATGGAGATGGCCGGCGAACGGCCCGACGTGATCATCGGATGCGTCGGGGGCGGATCGAACTACGCGGGGATCGCATACCCGTTCATGGCTGGCAAGCTTCGCGGACAGACCCCCGATCTTCGGTTCGTCGCGACCGAACCCGCGGCCTGCCCTACGCTCACCAAAGGGAGGTTCGCCTACGACTACGGGGACACGGCGCAGATCGCCCCGATCGTGCCCATGTACACCTTGGGGCACGACTTCGTTCCCGCGCCCGTACATGCGGGCGGACTGCGTTACCACGGCGATGCGTCATCGCTGTCCATGTTGGTCCGCGAGGGCTATATGGAGGCGAAGGCATACACGCAGAACGAGGTCTTCGGAGCCGCGGTCCAGTTCGCCAAGTTGCAGGGGATCGTCCCGGCGCCCGAGCCCGCGCACGCCATCAAGGGCGCGATCGACGAGGCGATCGAGGCGCGCGAGGCGGGGGAGGAGCGGGTCATCCTGTTCAACCTGTGTGGTCACGGCCACTTCGACATGCAGGCGTACGACGACTTCTTGAACGGCCGCCTGCCCGAGGTGGAGTTCGACCCCGCCGACGAGGACGCAGCGCTCGCGAACCTGCCCGACGTGCCGATCCAGGTGTAAGCGCGATCCGGATCGTTCGCCTGCGGGCCGAAGAGCTCGACCGGTTGCAGGGCGGTTTGCCGGCCTGGAACTCGACCGAGTACGCGAAGCGCCTGGCGGCGCAGGAACGCGGCGAGCTCGTCCAGGTCGTCGCATGGATGAACGAGCGCCCGGTCGGTAAGGCGATGGTGCTGTTCCCCGGGTACGACGAGTACTCCGTATCGGCCGAGCGCGAGGGATGCGGCGAGATCCGAGACGTCGCCGTCGCGCCCGAGGCGCGCCGGCTCGGTGTGGCGACGGCGATGATCGCGTCGCTCGAGGCAGCCGTCCGCCAGCGCGGGCTGCCGCGCATCGGACTCACCGTCGCGCTCGCGGCCGACGATGCCCCCGCGCGCGATCTCTACGCGAAGCTCGGCTTCGCGGTGGCGCACGGGCCGTTCATCACGAGCACGAACCTCTACGACGACGACGGGCGGCCGATCCACGTCGGGGCCGTCCTGTCGTACCTCACGAAGTCGCTGTTGGCGAGCTCTAGTCCGCGACGACCCGCGACGTGAGCTCGAACTCCTGCTCCGCCTCCTCGAGGACGGCGCGGGCGAGCAGCTCGTAACCGGTGGCGTTGAAGTGCAGGCCGTCGGACTCGCGAACCAGTCGCACGGTGCCGTCTTCGCGGTGGTACGCCGTGTAGCCTCCGTCCGGTGCCGCGAACATCTCCCAGGTGTCCAGGTACGCCACGTCGTCGACCACCTCGGCGGCGGCCTCGAACGCGTCGTTCTGACGCTCCACGATCTCCCACCGGCCTCGGTCGCTCACGATCGGGAGCCCGACCCACACGACCCGAGCCCCCCTCGACGTCGCCACGCGCATGAAATCCTCCACGCGCTCGCCGTAGGCCATCGGCCAGTCGAACGTTCCCACCGGCGTCTCCTCGCGACCGGAAGCGTTCCGTAACGCCTGGTTGTCGTTCTCACCGAGCATCACCACGATGAGATCCGGCCGGAAGTTGTCCACGATCTCCGAGGCCGCCGCAGGCCAGTCGAAGTAGTCCGGGCGCGCGAGGCCCGAGGAGATGCGGCCCTGGCGGGATACCCGCACGAGCGACGGTTCCATCACGCGCTCCAAGTAGACGCCCAGCCCCGCCGCGAGCGAATCCCCTATCACCACGACTCGCAGCTTGTTCGTCCCCGTCGGCTTGCGGATGGGCCCCCGTGTGTGGACGTCGCCATCACCTTGACCGCCGCCGCCTCCCGGCCGGCTCGGGATCGGTTCGGGGGGGACGACGATCCCACCTCCGGGGGCCTCGTCGGGATCGCGGCCGAGCGCCTGCTCCACGGCATCCGTCAGCTTCGTGATCAGGAGCGCGTCGCTCATCGCGACGAGCGGCGCCAGGAGGGTGAGCGCGACGGATCGACGCGCGCCGTCGGGCGAGGCCTCCGCCGCTCGCTTCATGGTCGGCGCGAACAGGAACCCCCACAGCAGCAGGCACACGAGGATCACGACGAAGACCCTGCCCGCCGGCATAGTGCGACGGCCGTGTGACACAGGCCGCTCGGGCCCTTTCGCGGGAGCCGGCCGATCCCTCGGTTTCCTCGGTGTCGTCATGGGTCAGAACTGGAAGTAGATGAACGGGGCAACGCCCTGCGGGCCGAGCGTCATGATGATGAACAATGCGATGGCGAAGATCGCGCCCATCGTGACCGGCCGCAGACCGGCGATGCGATCGACGATACGATCGGCCGTGGAGTGCGGCGCGTACTGCAGCGCAAGCATCAAGGCGATCGTTCCGACCACCAGCGGGTTCACGAGCCCGGCCGGCGCCGTCCACCCGGTGACCAGCCGGCGGAGCAGCGAGAACGCCGTCGACAGCGAATCCGCGCGGAAGAAGACCCACCCCAGACAGACGAGATGGAACGTCATGACGCGCTGTCCCCAGACGCGCGCCGGCGTCTGGGCCGGCTCGGGCACGCCACGTTGCGTCCGCTTCGCGCGGCGATAGGCGCCGGCCATCTGCCCGGCACCGTGCAGCGCTCCCCAGAACACGAACGTCCACGCCGCGCCGTGCCACAAGCCTCCCAACGCCATGGTCACGAAGATGTTGAGGTACGTCCGGAGCTCGCCCTTCCTTGAGCCGCCGAGCGGGATGTAGAGGTAGTCCCTGAGCCAGCGGCTGAGCGTCATGTGCCACCTGCGCCAGAAATCCTGCAACGATCTTGCGCTGTACGGCCGGTCGAAGTTCTGGGGGAACTGGAAGCCCAGGAGCTTCGCCATGCCGATCGCGATGTCGGTGTATCCGCTGAAGTCGGCGTAGATCACGATCGCATAGCCCCAGATCGCGAACAGCGTCTCGACCGCGCCGTGGCGTGCGGGATCGCCGAAAACCGGATCGACGATCGCCGTCGCCAGGAAGCTCGAGACCACCACCTTCTTGAACAGCCCGCCGAAGATCAACCACGCGGCGCCTCCGACGTCGACATGCCGCGGATCGCGCCGGACGTCGAGCTGCGGGATCAGCTCGTTCGGTCGCACGATCGGCCCGGCGACCAAGTGAGGGAAGAGGGACAGGTACAGGAACAGATCGATCCAGCTCGCCGGCTTCGTATCGCGCCGCTGGATGTCCACGATGTAGGACACCGCCATGAACGAGAAGAACGAGACCCCGACCGGAAGGATCACCTGGATCAGGGGTGGACCGGCATGGATGCCGAGCCGGGCAAGTCCGTTCGTCACGTTGACTGCGAAGAACCCGTAGTACTTGAAGAAGGCGAGCGGGGCGAGCGTGGCCGCGACGGCGACGGCCATCACGAGCCGCCGGCGGGCAGGATCCTGCTGCTTGGTCACCGCGAGTCCACCAACCTGCGTGACGGCGCTCACGCCCGCCAGCAGCCACACGAAGTGCCAGTCCCACCATGCGTAGAAGACGTAGCTCGCCGCGATCATGAAGAGCTTCCATGGCAGTGGCCGCGGGTTCAGGAGCCAGTGACCCAGGAAGACCAGGCAGAAGAAGATCGCGAAGTCGACCGTGGGGAAGAGCATCGAAGGGCAACTCTAGAGCAGCCGTCAGGTCTCGCGAAGACGACGCCGCAGGAATGACCGTTCGAGCGGGTTCGTCGTCAGTTCGAGTGCCCGCCCGTACGCGGCCGAAGCCTCTTCACGGCGATCCAGCCGGCGGAGCAGGTCGGCGCGCGCGGCATGGAAGAGGTGATATCCGTCGAGTTCGTCCTTCAGCTCGTCTGCCAGCGCGAGCCCCGCGGCCGGCCCGTCGGCCATCGCCACCGCCACCGCCCGGTTCAACGAGACGACGGGCGAGGGGGATCGTTCGGCGAGCGCGCCGTAGAGCGAGGCGATCTGCGGCCAGTCGGTGTCCTCGGCTCGGGGGGCCTGGGCGTGGAGGGCCGCTATCGCGGCTTGCACCTGGTACGGGCCGGGGGTACCGCGCGCCATCGCGCGGTCAAGCGTCTGCACGCCCTCGCGGATCATCCCGCGATCCCACAGGGAGCGGTTCTGATCCTCCAGCAGGACGAGCTCACCCGAGGGGTCGACCCGGGCGCGGTGCCGGGAGTGCTGCAGCAGCATCAACGCGAGCAGGCCGAGCGCCTCGGGCTCGTCGGGCATCAGGTTCGAGAGGACGCGCGACAACCAGATGGCCTCGTCGCAGAGCTCGACGCGGACGAGCGGCCCCTCGGTCGCGCTGTAGCCCTCGTTGAAGATCAGGTAGAGGGCGGCGAGCACGCCGCCGAACCGCTCGGGCAGCAACTCGCGCGGGGGGACCCGGTAGGGGATGGCGGCGTCGCGGATCTTCTTCTTGGCGCGGACGAGACGCTGCTGGATCGTCGTCTCGGTGGCGATGAACGCGCGCGCGATCTCCCTCGTCGACAGCCCGCCGACCGTGCGGAGCGTGAGGGCCACCCGGGACTCCAGCGGGAGCGCGGGGTGACAGCAGGTGAAGATCAAGCGGAGCCGGTCGTCGGTGATCTCGTGCATGTCGTCACCCAGTGCCTCGAGGTCGCGGATCCGCTGTGCGGCTTCGGTCTTCCCGGGCCGCTGCTGCTCACGCCGGATGCGGTCGATCGCCCGGTTCCGCGCCGTCGCCGTGATCCAGGCGCCCGGGTTGTCCGGGATCCCGTCGGCCGGCCAGCGATCCAGCGCGATGGCGAACGCTTCCTGCACCGCCTCTTCGGCCAGGTCGAAGTCACCGAGCACGCGGATGAGCGACGCCGCCGCGCGCCCGGACTCACGCCGGAACAGGCGGTCGGCGACCTCCGCGGCCTCGCTCACATGTCGATGATGGGCCTGACCTCGACCGTTCCGCCTGTGGCCACGATGGGGAGCTTCTCCGCCGCCTCGATCGCCTCGTCCAGGTTCGCGCACTCGATGATGTAGTAGCCCCCGAGCTGTTCCTTCGTCTCCGCGAACGGCCCATCGGTCGAGAGCACCTTGCCGTCGGTCTGCCTGACCGTGGTCGCCTGGTCGGTGTCGGCGAGCGGGTCGCCGGCTCGCATCCAGCCCTTCTCGACGAGCCAGGCTGAGTACTTCTCGAACTCAGCGAAGGACTCCTTCATCTGCTCCGGCGACATACCGACGAACGCCTTCTCGTCTCCGTAGATCAACAGCATGTACCGCACGCTGCCCTCCTTCGATCCTCGCAGCCCCGTCAGCCGCGCTCACCTTATCGACGAACGACGCCGAGCGATATCGACACGCGCCAGCCCGGGGGTGTTCAGTTCTCGACGTCGGTCGGAGCGACGGGGAGCAACGCGAGCGGCCGCGGTATCGGAAGCGGAGGCACGGTTGGTATCGGGTGCGGGGGCACGGTCGGAAGCGTAGGCACGGTCGGGAGCGTAGGCACGGTCGGGGTCGGGTGCGGAGGCACGGTCGGGGTCGGGCGCGGAGGCACGGAAGGCACGGGCAACGGACGAGGCGTCGGTGATGGAAGTGGCGTCGGGGAAGGCGCGGTCGTGGGTGTGGGCTTGGGCGCGGGCGTGCCGGGTTCCGTCGGTTGGGTCGTGGGCGTGGGCCTGGGAACCGGATCCTCGGAAGGGTCCCCCGAGGGACTCGGTGTCGTCGTTGGTGTCGTCGGTCCCGGCGTGGGGACGCTCGGGGTTGGTGACGCACCGCCGAGCTCGGGTACAGAGCCGGTCGGCGAGGGAACCGTCACCGCGCCCGCGGTGTTCGGACCGCCTTGATCGGGCCCGCGGTGGCGTCCGTAGGCGGACGCGCCGGTCGGGCCCGCCACGACCATCGCCGTGACCCCGGCCGCAACGGTCGCCACCGCCACGCCCTGGGTCATCGCCGTCACCGACTGGAGACCCACCTCCTGCAGCCGTCCGAGGACCGGGAGCTGGACGACGAGGGAGACGGGTCCTGTGCGCCAGAGCAGCTTGGGCAGCGAGATGCTGAGGAACGCCCGCACGATCTCGGGGTCGAACTGTCCACCCGCACAGTCGGCCAGCTCCCGTCTGGCGGCCCACACGGCGATCGGCTTCTTGTAGGAACGCGCCGCGGTCATGGTGTCGTACGCGTCGGCGACGGAGACGATCCTGCCTCCGAGCGAGATGGAACCGCCAGGGAGTCCGTTCGGGTAACCCTTCCCATCGAATCGCTCGTGGTGTTCGACGATCGAGTCACCCCATCGCCCAAGCCACCCCAGGATCGGTTCGGCGATCTTCGCGCCCTCGGTCGGGTGTCCCCTCATCAGCCGCCATTCGTGCTCGTCGAGCGCTCCCGGCTTGTTCAAGATCTTGGACGAGATCGCGAGCTTGCCGATGTCGTGCATCAGGGCCGCCCATCGCAAGCGGTACCGATCGTCTTCGGGCAGCTGGAGCTCCTCACCGAGGAGGTCGGTGAAGACGCGTACCCGCTCCGAATGCCCACGGGTGCGTCGATCGTGGGACTGGAGCGCCACGGAGAGCGACAGGATGGTGGCGGCCGTCCGGCCCTCCTCGCGAGCTGTCGTGTCGTCTTGTGTCTCCGACAGGCGCGATTCCAGCTTCCGCACGCTCCCTGCGGTACGAGCGATCGAGAACCGGGTCGGCGCCTGGTCGGGGAACAACATCGAGAGCTTGAGCAGCGTGACGAGGGGGAGGAGGCGTCGTCCCGCGCGCTCGACCCCAACGGCGACCAGCAGAGCGCATGCCAGGAGGCCCGACGCCCAGACGAACCACCACGGTCCGTGCGGAGAGGGGACGAGCCGTCGAAGGATGGACGTGACGGCCAGCGAGGCGCAGATCGGGACGAGCATGATGAGGAGACGGAGCCCCGCTGCCAAGGCCGGCCGCGCTCGCCAGCTGTTGCCGTTCGATGTCTGTTCGCCCACGTCTTCTTATCGGGCGGTCGGGCGATGAGCTGGATGGTTCATCGGTCCCAGCCGGGCGGAGACCCCCCCTACGCCTTTGGTCCGTTGTGCCGGAAGCAGGCGCCCCGGGGGGCCTCGGTGAGGGGTCGGAGCGTCCTCAGGCGTGGAGCGTGACGTAGCGGTCGAAGTACGATTGCACCACGGCAACGAGCTCGGTCACGTAGCCGCCGCTTGAGCACCCACGGCACCAGGCGGATGCGCGGATCGCATCGGCGGTCGTCATGGCCCGCTCACACCGGCCCAACGCGTCGAGGATCGCCTGGTACCCGTAGGAGGCGGCCCCGCCCGTGAGCGTTTCCGCGGAGGCGCGCAAGCCCTGCGTGAGCGAGATGTAGTTCTGCACTCCCACGTCGTTGAAGCTCGTCGATCTCGCCATGCGGTGCGTGGTGGCGAGCGGGTTCCATCGCGCTTGCGTGAACTCGTTGGCCTGCCATGCCATGACCACCACGAGGTTGTGGCGGCATGCCGGCGCTCCGAGGTGGTCCAGGAATCGGTACGCCCAATCGCCGAAGGGAAGCGCTCCGGCACGGCGAGCGATCTTCCGTTCGAGCGTCGTCACGTTCCGGGCGGCGTCTCGTTGTCGACCGGCGAGCTCTGCGAGCGCCGCTTGCTGTGCGGCGAACGTGCTCAGCAGATCGACCCGACGGGACTCGATGCGGGCCAGGAGGCGGCCACGTTCGCTGGTGGCCTGGTCCAACGTCGCCAGCACCGACGCCATGTGCGCCGCTTCGGCCTCCACCTCCGCGCCGAGCGCGGCGTCCGCCTGCTGGATGCTGTCGAGCATCATCGTTCGGTGGAAGAGGTCGGAGAAGGAATCGGCGCCCAGCAGGTACGCGGCGGACGCGCCCGGTCCCAACATCACGAACGCCTGACGCGCGCGATCGTTCAGTCGAGCCTGCACGGACTCGACCTCCGCTCGCGCGGAAGCCAGCTCGTGCTGGGCCTCAACCAGGCGTCCCTGGAGACGGTCGAGAGCACGACGGGCCGCGGCCGCGCCGGACGCCAACGACAGGATGCGGCGCTGGAGTACCGCGGCCGATGCGCGCGCGTCCACGACCTGCCCCTCCAGTCGCTCCGCCCGCTGGCGGGCCGCCTCGATCGGCGTCCTGGCTTCCGCGACGGAGCCTGCGCCGGCCAACAGCGCCGACGTCAGCACCAGGGCCGGGAGGCGGCGGCCGCAGCAGGTTCGC
>CAZDXK010000054.1:0-8229 GCA_964509215.1 uncultured Actinomycetes bacterium
ACGGCCAGATCAAGATCGAGATGCACTTCCTGCCGGACGTGTACGTGACGTGCGAGGTTTGCAAGGGCAGGCGGTACAACCGCGAGACGCTCGAGGTGAAGTACAAGGGCCGCTCCATCTCCGACGTGTTGGAGATGAGCGTGGAGGAAGCGCTCGAGTTCTTCCAGAACATCCCGCCGATCAAGCGACACATGCAGACGCTCTCGGACGTGGGGCTGGGGTACATCAAGCTGGGTCAGCCTGCGCCGACCTTGTCGGGCGGGGAGGCGCAGCGGATCAAGCTCTCGTCCGAGCTGCACAAGCGAGCCACGGGCAACACCATCTATATCCTCGATGAACCCACGACCGGACTGCACTTCGAGGACATCCGCAAGCTGCTCGGCGTCCTGCAGCGGCTGGTGGCCACCGGGAACACCGTCATGGTGATCGAGCACAACCTGGACGTGGTGAAGACCGCGGACTGGGTCATCGACCTCGGGCCGGAGGGCGGCGACATGGGTGGGCGACTGGTGGCGGCGGGTACGCCCGAGGACATCGCCACGTGCCCTGACTCCCACACGGGCCGCTTCCTCGCAGAGGTCCTGGGTCGTCCGGCGGTCGCCGACGCCGAAGATGGTGCGCTGGAGCTCGTCCCGCACGGCTGAGGATGATTGCTAGGATTCCCGCCGACGTGTCCAAGCGCCTGATGATCCTCACGTGCGCGGCGGCCCTGATCGCGGGCGCCTGCAGCAACCTTCCACAGGCGGACGTCAACTTCGGCAGCGGGAAGGAGTTCGTCCCGTACGTCGCCGACCACCTGGACGACGCCGGGTCGGGGAACGCGATCGCCCTCGACAAGGACGGCATCCCCTACGTCTCCTACTTCATCTTCCCCGCCGAACTGGCGGCCGGCGACATCCCCGTTCCCAGGCCCATCGGCGCGCCGTTCATCACGACGGGCGGTGACGATCCGGAAGATGGCGCCGCGGTCGGTATCGCGAGCGTGAGCGCTGACGGGGTGTGGACCCGCGGGGCCGCGGCGCAGGTGATCGACAGCCCTCCGGGCATCATCGTTCCGTACGATCCCGACACGGTCGACGGCCTCATCGGTGCCACCGCCGGAAACACCAACGGCACGGACATCGCCCTCGACGCGAACGGCGGCAAGCATGTGGTGTGGGCCGGGCGGGACGGCATCTGGTACGCGGTGGGCACGACATCGTTCAAGGGAAGCGCGGTGGCGATCGAAGGATGGACCCCGCCGCTCGCTCATTCGGGACCCCTCGGACGCCCGTCGGTGACCGTGGACGACTCGGCTCAACCCTGGGTCGCTTACGCGATCGATACCGCGAAGGGACAGGAGATCCGCGTCGCGACCACCGACGGCACCGGGTGGACCCCGCAGACCGCGGCAACCCTGGAGCGGTGCTCCGGCTGCCGGCAGTCCGGCCCGGCACCGATCGCGGTCAACGCCGGCGATCCCCTCGTGGTCTACGTGGACGGGGCGGCCGGCGCCGTCATGGCCGCGCGTCGGACCGGCGACACCTGGACGATCGAGACGGTCCAGACGGGCATCTCGCCTTCCGGCTTGTCGGTCGCCGTGGACGCGAACGGCACACCGTGGGTCACGTACTACACGGGGGACGGAGCCGTGAACCTCGCGACGAGCTCGGGGGCGGGATGGACCACCTCGAAGGTCGCCGACGCGAAGCCCGGGGACGGGACGGGCAACCAGGCCGAGACAACCGGGGTGGCCGTCGACGACAGCGGCACGGTCTACGTCGCGTGGTACGACGCGGACCAGAAGGGTGTGCACCTCGCGAGCGGCGTCCAGGGCACGTCGTTCGAGTCGATCGACACCGCGGGCACCGAGGGCGGGGCGTTCCCGTCGCTCGCGGTGGCGGCGGACGGCTCGCGGGCGTTCCTGGCCTGGTACGACCTGGAGACGCAGAACCTGCTGCTCGGGGTGCTGGGAGACGCGACGGACATCCTGGTCGCCCAACCCAGCCCGACATCGGAGCCGCCCTCGCAGACCTCCCCACCGCCGCCGACCGAAGGGTGCCCGAAGGGCGGGCTCGAGCTCGCGGCGCCGTCCGGCGCTGCGGCGAGCGGTTTCGCCGAGACCACGTTGAGCGCCCCGGCGGCCGAGGACATCACGATCTGCTTCGACAACCAGGACCAGGGAGTGCCGCACAACGTGAACGTGCTCGACCAGCCAGATGGGGCGTCGATCGCCGCCGGGAACATCATCACGGGTCCTTCGCAGGAGCTCCTGGACGTGCCGGGCCAGCCGGCGGGGTCGTACTTCTATCGGTGCGACGTCCACCCCACGACGATGACGGGGACGCTCACCGTCAAGTAGGGCAAGTCGTTCCGGGACGGGTCACGATCCCACCCTAGAATGACGACGTGAGCGTCCCCCGACCGGACACGTCGATCATCCCCGACGCGCCGGGCGCGTATCTCTTCCGCGACGGTGACGGCCGAGTCGTCTATGTCGGCAAGGCCCGATCCCTCCGCAGGCGCCTGGCCAGCTATTGGGGCAAGCCGTTGCATCCGCGAACGGCGGCCATGATGGAGGCGGCAGAGACCGTCGAATGGATGCTCGCCTCAGGCGAGGTCGACGCGTTGATGCTGGAGTACAACCTGATCCAGCGGCACCGACCCCGGTTCAACATCCGCTATCGCGACGACAAGTCCTACCCTTTCCTGGCGCTGACCGTGGGGGAGACGTGGCCGCGCGCGCAGGTCATGCGGGGCGCCAAACGCAAGAACGTCCGTTACTTCGGACCGTTCGGCCACGCCTGGGCCATCCGCGACACGCTCGACGCCCTCACCCGGGTCTTCCCGGTCCGCACGTGCACGAACTCCTTCTTTGACTCGCGAGCAAGGGCCGGGCGTCCCTGTCTCTACTACGACATCGGTCGCTGTTCCGGGCCGTGCGTGCCCTCGGTCACGGGGGTCACCCAGGAGTCCTACCGAGCCGACGTCGACGCGCTGAGCGACTTCCTGAGCGGCGATACGAAGCCGGTCATCGCGAGGCTGGACCGCGAGATGCGGGAGGCGGCCGCACACCAGGAGTACGAGCAGGCCGCCAAGCTCCGGGATCAGCTGGCGGCCGCGTGCCGCGCCATGGAGACCCAGGAGATGGTGCTCACCCAGCCCGAGGATCTCGACGTGGTCGGTGTGGCCGAGGACGACCTGGAGGCCGCGTTCCAGGTGTTCATGGTCCGTGGGGGACGGGTGCTCGGCCGGGGCGGCTGGGTCGTGGATCGGGTCGAGGACCTCAACCGGCCGGAGCTTGTGGCCTCGTTCGTCCGTCAGCTCTACATGGAACGGACCGAGGTCCCGCCCCGCGTCCTGGTCCCGACGCTGCCGGCGGACCGCGAGGTCTTGGAGGCTTGGCTGACCGCGCGCCGCAGCTCCAAGGTGACGATCGGCGTGCCGGAGCGCGGCGCGAAGCGGAGGTTGATGCAGGTCGTGAACCAGAACGCGGCCGAAGCGTTCCATCGTCACAAGCTTCGGCGGGCGTCGGACTTCGGGGCTCGGTCGCGTGCGCTGTCCGAGCTCGCCGAGCAGCTCGGCCTGCCCCAGGCACCGCTCCGCATCGAGTGCTACGACATCTCCAACCTGGGACCGAGCGACACGGTCGGCTCGATGGTGGTCTTCGAGGACGGGCTCCCCAAGCGCAGCGACTACCGCCGGTTCGAGATCAAGGGTGTCCCGGGCCAGGACGACTTCGCCAGCATGGAGGAGATGCTCAGGCGGCGGTTCAACCGGTTGATCCAGGAGCGGGACGAGCCGGTCACTTCCGGCCGGCGGCGCTTCGCGTATCCCCCCTCGCTCGTGGTGGTGGACGGCGGCAAGGGCCAACTCGGCGTCTGCAGCAAGGTGCTCGCCGACCTCGGGCTGGACATCCCGCACATCGGGCTCGCGAAGCGCCTGGAGGAGGTCTACTTCCCGGGGCAGCCCGATCCTTTGCTGATCGCACGCGCCTCCGAGGCACTGTTCGTGCTGCAGCACGTCCGCGACGAGGCCCACCGGTTCGCCGTCACGTTCCACCGACAGAAACGAGCCAAGCGGGCGCTGGTGTCGCCGCTCGACGAGGTGCCCGGCGTCGGTCCGGCCCGGAAGAAGGCGCTCCTCAAGCGGTTCGGATCGCTCGCGCGACTGCGGGACGCGACCTCGGACGAGATCGCGGCCACGCCGGGGATCGGGCCGGAGCTCGCGCATTCGATCTACGACCGCCTCCACGTGGTGCCCGGGACGAGCGATCGGGTGAGCGCCTGATGCCGCGCGCCGTTCGCCCCGTCCTCGACCCCGACGACGGCCGGACCGCCCCCGCGTTCACGTTGATCACCGGCGTCTCGGGTGCCGGCCGGTCGGAGGCGGCGCACTCCCTCGAGGATCTGGGGTACTTCGTCGTCGACAACCTGCCGCCCGCCCTCCTGCCGAAGATGGCCGAGCTCGCGTCGCGCCCCGGTGGCCCTGCGCGGGTCGCGATCGTGGTGGACGCGCGCGGCGGCGTGTTCTTCGGAGAGCTGTCGAAGGCGCTGGAGGAGCTCGACCATGAGCGCGTCGAGTACCGGATCCTGTACCTCGACGCCGCCGACGACGACCTGGTCAATCGATACGAGGCCACGCGCCGCCGGCACCCCCTTGCGCCGGCTGACCGGGTGGTCGAGGGCATCCGGAAGGAGCGCCTGATGATGGAGAGCTTGCGCGGAGACGCGGACCTCATCATCGACACGTCCGACCTCACCCCGCACGAGCTACGAGAGCGGATCCGCGAAGCGTTCGCGGAGTCGCCGCCCGAGCACGGGCTCAAGGTCTCGCTCATCTCGTTCGGCTTCAAGTACGGCGCGCCCCGCGACTCGGACCTCATGCTCGACGTCCGGTTCCTGCCCAACCCGTACTGGGTCGAGGAGCTTCGGCCGCTGACCGGGATCGACGAGCCGGTCTGCGCGTACGTCGAGGGGCAACCCCAGTACCGCGAGTTCGTGGAACGGCTCGAAGCGCTGATGGACGTCATCGTGCCCGGCTACGTCGCCGAGGGGAAGGCGTACCTGACCATCGCCGTCGGCTGCACCGGGGGACGTCATCGATCCGTGGTGGTGGCTGAGGAGCTGGCTCGGTACTTCAAGGAGCGTGGGCAGCCGGTCGCGGTCGAGCACCGAGACCTCGAACGCAGTCACGACCGCTGAACGACCCTCCTCCGAGCGGTCGAGCGGCCCGGTCGGAGGGAGGCCACGTCGCTAGGATGGGTTCGCCCAACCGCGAGGAGGACGCCCCATGACCATCAAGATCGGCGTGAACGGCTTCGGAAGGATCGGCCGGAACTTCTTCCGCGCAGCCAAGCAGCGCGGCGTGGACCTGGACTTCGTGGCGGTGAACGACATCACCGACGCCGCGACGTTGGCGCATCTGCTGAAATACGACTCGGTCTTGGGCACGTTCGACGGCGACGTCGCCGTCAGCGACAACGGCATCTCGGTCGACGGCGACGAGCTGCGGGTGATCGCTGAACGCGACCCCGCCAACCTCCCTTGGAAGGAGCTCGGCGCGCGCATCGTGATCGAGTCCACCGGCCTGTTCACCAACCGCGAGGACGCGGACAAGCACATCTCCGCCGGCGCGGAGAAGGTCGTGATCAGCGCCCCGGCCAAGGGCGAGGACCTGACCGTGGTCCTGGGTGTGAACGACGACATGTATGACTCCGCCGCGCACAACGTCATCTCGAACGCCTCGTGCACGACGAATTGCGTCGCGCCCATGGCGAAGGTCCTGGACGACGCGTTCGGCATCGAGCAGGGGTTCATGACCACGACGCACGCGTACACGAACGACCAGAGCATCCTGGATCTGCCTCACGAGGATCTGCGGCGTGCGCGCGCCGCCGCGATCAACATCATCCCCACCTCCACGGGAGCGGCCAAGGCGACCGGCCTGGTCCTGCCGCACCTCAAGGGCAAACTCGACGGCATGGCGATGCGCGTGCCCGTCCCCGACGGCTCCGTCACCGACCTCGTCGTCACGCTGAAGCGCGAGGTTACGGTCGACGAGGTCAACGCCGCGTTCCGGTCGGCCGCGGACTCCGGTTCGCTCGCCGGGATGTTGGTCTACACGGAGGACCCGATCGTCTCGAGCGACATCGTGGGCACGCCCGCATCGTGCACGTTCGACGCGTTGTCGACGATGACCATGGGCAACGTCGTCAAGGTCATCGGGTGGTACGACAACGAGTGGGGGTACTCGAACCGGCTCGTCGATCTGGTTGAGCTGGTCGCATCGAAGCTGTGACACTGCGAACGCTCGACGGCCTCGGGGATATCGCCGGTCTGCGTGTCTTCGTGCGCGTGGACTTCAACGTCCCCATGAAGGGCGGGGCGATCGCCGACGACATGCGTATCCGCGCCACCCTGCCGACGTTGAACGAGCTCCTCGATCGCGACGCTGCGCTGGTGCTCGGCTCCCATCTCGGGAGGCCGAGGGGGAAGGTCGTCGACGATCTCCGGCTCGCGCCGGTGGGTGCGCGGCTGGCGCAGCTCCTCGAACGCCCGGTGACCGCACTGGGGGGAACGACGCGCGACGAGCTTCCCGACGACCCCGTGATCCTGCTTGAGAACCTCCGGTTCGATCCCGGCGAGGAGGAGAACGATCCGGTCTTCGCGGGAAAGCTCGCGGATCTTGCCGACGCGTACGTGGATGATGCGTTCGGGGCGGTGCACCGTGCACACGCGAGCGTGTCGGCACTTCCCGAGCTCATGCTCGCGAGTGGACGCCCCGCGGTTGCCGGGCGGCTCCTGCAGCGCGAGGTCGAGGTGCTGTCGACGTTGCGCCACGAACCGGCGCGCCCGTACGTCGCGATCCTCGGTGGAGCCAAGGTGTCCGACAAGCTCGCGACGATCGACGCCCTGGTGCAGCGTGTGGACGCGCTGCTGATCGGGGGCGCCATGGCGTTCACACTGATCGCGGCCGACGGGGGAGCGATCGGCGACAGCCTCGTCGAGCCGGAGCGCTTCGACGAGGTCCGTGCCGCGCGAGCCCGCGCGGCCGAACGGGGGGTTGCCGTCGTGCTTCCCGTCGACGTGATCGCCGCGCAGGAGATGTCGGCCGGATCGCCGCGTGAGACGGTCACCGCGGATCGGATCCCGGAGGGCTGGAAGGGCCTGGACGTCGGCCCGGAGACCGTCCACGCGTTCGCGTCGACGATCGGCGATGCGAAGACCGTCCTGTGGAACGGGCCCATGGGCGTGTTCGAGCTGGAGCCGTTCGCGGCCGGAACGCTTGGGATCGCGCAGGCCATAGCCGCGAGCGGCGCCTTCAGCGTGGTCGGCGGCGGCGACAGCCTGCTCGCCGTGCGTCAGGCCGGTTTGGACGACGCGTTCGACCATCTCTCGACCGGCGGCGGCGCCTCCTTGGAGTTCCTGGAGGGGCGTGCGCTTCCCGGCATCACGATCCTGGAGGAGTCAGCGTGACCGAACGCCGCCCGATCATCGCGGCGAACTGGAAGATGCACAAGACGCACCTGGAGGCCATCCAGGCCGTCCAGAAGCTCTCCTATCTGGTGGACAAGGACGACGGGGAACGCGTCGAGATCGTGATCTGCCCGCCGTTCACGGCCCTCCGATCGGTGCAGACATTGATCGAATCAGACCGGCTCTCGTTCGGGCTCGGCGCGCAGAACGTCTCTCCGGAGGAGAAAGGGGCGTTCACCGGCGAGGTCTCGCCGCCGATGCTCGTCGCCTTGAAGGTGGGCTTCGTCATCGTCGGTCACTCGGAGCGCCGCCAGCTCTTCGGCGAAGACGACCGGATCGTCAACAAGAAGGTGAAGGCCGTGCTCTCCCACGGCATGACCCCGATCGTCTGCGTCGGCGAGACGCTCGAGGAGCGCGAAGCGGGCGGAACCGAGTCGAAGGTGCAGCAACAGGTGAAGCGCGCGTTCGACGGCGTCGCGCCCGAGGATGCCGCGACCGCCGTCATCGCGTACGAGCCGATATGGGCGATCGGCACGGGGCGCAACGCCGAACCGTCGGACGCCGGCCAAGTGATGCGGCTGATCCGCGACACGATCGACCAGTCGTACGGCGACACCGTGGCGCAGAGCGTCCGGGTCCAGTACGGAGGCAGCGTGAAGCCGGGGAACATCCGAGACTTCATGGCGCATCCGGAGATCGACGGCGCCCTCGTCGGGGGCGCGAGCCTCGACCCCGAGGACTTCGCGCTCATCGTGAAGTACCGCTGAAGGAG
>CAZDXK010000055.1:0-8018 GCA_964509215.1 uncultured Actinomycetes bacterium
ATCCCGAGAGCCAGTAGTGGCTGTGCAGGATGTCGTAGCCACGTCCGTCGACGCTCGCCCGGCGAAGGACCCCGCCCAGGAACTCCGGCAGGAACCGCGGCAGATCCGACTTGGGGACCGGGGCGCACGGGCCGGCCTTCACCGTGACGAGACGCACGCCCGATCCGATCTCGAGGATCTCCGGGCCGTCGGCGCCGCGGCAGCGCGTGAACAGGTCGACCTCCACGTCGTGTTCGGCCAGGCGCTCCGCGACCGCACGGATGTACACGTTCATCCCGCCGGAATCGCCCGAGCCGGGCTGATCCATCGGCGACGTGTGCACGGAGAGCACGGCGACGCGTGGCATGCGCATGCGTGGGATGTTACGCGTGAGAACGCGTTAGGGATCCCGGCCTCTTGCCCGTCCCTCGCCCTCGGCGACGCAGATCGAAGACGGCCTCGAGCGCCCCGACGGGCTTGCCTCCTCCCCACACGGGGGGCGAGGCGTGGAGCGCCAACTCGCGCAGGCGGGACGCCGAGAGGCCGTCGATCTGCTCGAGCACCCGGATCAGCGCCGGTGCGGAGGCGCGGCTCCCCCCATCCTCGACCTTCACCGCGACGCCCAGACCGGACGGCAGGATCCCCGCGCATTCGAGGGCTTCGGCGCCGGACTTCGCTATCACGTCCCCGGTCGCCTTCATGACGTCGGTGTCCACCCGATGGCGGCCGCCGACCAGGTAGGGCTCGGAGAGCATCGCCTCGGTCACACGGTCGGCGGCCGGCGCCACGTCCCCCAGACGTTCGGGCCGGGTCAGGCGCGCGAACAACGTGGCCATGGAACGCAGCGGCATGCCGTGTACCGGCACCCCGCACCCGTCGACGCCCATCGTCAAGTCATCCAGCCCGGTCGCTCGCCGCACCGTCCGCGTGACCCGGCGTTGCAGCGGATGGCTCGCCCGGAGGTAGGTCACCGGATCCCAGCCGGCCCGCACGCATGCCAGGACCATCCCCGCGTGCTTCCCCGAGCAGTTGTGCAGCAGCTTATGCCTGTGCTGGGAGGCGGCCATCGCCTCGGCGTCGAGTGGCCACCCCGGCGGGTTCCGCAACGCATCGGCGTCGAGCCCCGCCCGCTCGAGCACCGCCCTGACCGCCCCGATATGGATCGGCTCGCCGTTGTGCGAGGCGGCGATCACCGCGGTCTCGCGATGGGGCAGGGTCTCGGCGATCGCGGTGAGCGAGACGGCGGCCTGCAGCGGTTTCATACACGAGCGCGCGAACACCATGCGACCGGGATCGCCGGCCCACGCGATCAGGGTGCCGGCCTCGTCACAGACGGCGACGTGGCCGGAGTGGGTCGATTCGATGAGGCCGGCCCGGATCACGCGGACGAGCGGCACGGCGCCCACCGGCTCAGCTCAGGACGAGCGTGGGATCCTCGCGGTACCGGCGCTTCAGCTCGTCCTGCAGCGTATCCAGCACGAGGATCACGTCCGAGCGGGCGGTCGAGACCTCGCGCTCCTCGGAGGCCAGCAGCTCGACGGCGCTCGCCAGGTTCGCATCGTCCAACGCGCTCGGATCGGAGATGCCCGCGTCCGACACCAGGCGCTCGATGCGACGTCGCGCGAGGAGCATCTCCTCCTCGGGGAGACCGATCTTGACGGCCTCTCCTCGGGCCGGCGACTGCCGTTCGTCGCCGGCGAGGATCTGGGCCAGACGATCGACGAGCGGACCCGGGTCCTCCCCGGAGCCGCGAGAGTCGAGCTCGGCGCGGAGGATCTCGGCACGCCCCTGAACCAACCGGCGCAGGAGCGAGAGGTACTCGCGTTCGGCCAGGCACTCGTCGCGCCGGCTCCGCAGGTCGTCCAACGGCAGGGCCTCGATGCGCTCGACGTAGGCGGGGTCGCGGATCCGATCGATCCGCCGATGGCCGGTTCGCTGCTCGCTCACGTCGCCCATCCTACGCTCGTGCGGGCTCAGCAGACGGCGAGCAGCGTCTGATACGGGTTCACGGCGCCCCCGCCTCCGGGGTGGTACTCGAAGTGCAGGTGGTTCACGCTGGTGTTCCCGGTCGCGCCCACGTAGCCGATCACCTGCCCGGCGCTGACGTGGCCCGACGCACCGTACGAGCTCATGTGCGCGTAGTAGCTGAAGTCGCTTCCTCCGTCGTGGTAGAGCATCATCGCAAGCCCGCCGAGGGAGTTGGACGTCTGCACGGCGTTGCCGCTCTGCACCGCCACGATCGGCGTGCCGTACGCCGCGATCATGTCGATGCCCTGGTGGGTGTGCCCCGGGCGCGGCCAGCCGAACGAATCGACGAAGGACACCGGACCGGCGACGGGACACGTCGAGATCGCTCCCGAGCCGGTCACCGGGAACGACCCACCGCCGCCCTGGAAGGGCAGCCCGATCTGCTGCTGGGCCTGCTCGTCCTGGAACCTGTCGTAGAGCTCGTTCACCGTCGCCTGTAGGTCGTCGAGTCGGGCGTCCAACGAAACCCGCTGCGCCTGCAGCTGGGCCGCGGCCTTCGCCTGAGCGTCGGCCTCCCGGGACAGGCGTTCCCGCTCGCGGCGGAGGCGCTCCGACTGGACCGACACCGCGGTCGCCAGGTCCTCGTCGCCCTGCACGATGTTCTGGGCGAACCGCAGCCGGTCGGCGAAGTCCGAGAACGACTCCGACCCGAGGAGCGCACCGATCGCCTCATTGCCGCCGGAGATGTAGACCGCACGCACCTGGTCGTTGAACTGCCGCTGGATCCTGGTGAGCTGGATCTGCAGCCTGCCGATCTGCGTCTGCGCCTCGCGGACGGCAACCTGCGCCTGGGCGAATGCCGTCTCCGTCTGCTGCCACTGCAGGGTGAGGGCGTCGAGCTCCGCCTGCTTGGACGCGAGATCCGCACGGGCCGCCTCCAGGTCGCCCTTCGTGTCGGCCTGGGCGGGGACGGCGATCAGCACCCCCGAGAGGGCGGCGATGGCGATGATGACGCGCAGGGACACGCGGGGGATGACCTGCCTCAGGTCGTCTGCCTCCTGATCCGGCGCCCGTACGGGTCGCGGACGGCTGTGCGGAGGCTACCAGCGCCCCCGAGAGCAGCTCAACTAGCCGCCCTGGCCGCTCATGGCCTCGATCAGGATGTCGGCCACCTCGGGACGCGAGAACTCCTGGGGCGGGCGCTCGCCGGTGCGCAACATGTCGCGCACCTTCGTGCCGGAGAGCGAGACGCGATCCTCCTCGCCGTGTGGGCACGTCTTCGGCGACGCCATGCCTTCGCAACGGTTGCACCAGAACGAATGCTCGAAGTTGAGCGTCTGGATCGCCAGCTCGCCCGGAGCGAACTCATTGAAGATCTCCTGCGCGTCGTACGTGCCGTAGTAGCTGCCGACACCGGCGTGATCGCGGCCGACGATGAAGTGCGTGCAGCCGTAGTTCTTACGGCAGATCGCGTGCCAGATGGCCTCTCGAGGACCGGCGTAGCGCATGGCGGCGGGGAACACGCTCACCATCGCGCGATCCTTCGGGTAGTAGCCCTCGAACAGCGCCTCGTAGCACCGCATCCGGACGTCGGCGGGCACGTCGTCGCCCTTCGTCGCCCCGACGAGCGGGTGCACGAGCAGGCCGTCGACGATCTCCAGAGCGCACTTCTGGATGTACTCGTGCGCGCGGTGGATCGGGTTCCGCGTCTGGAACCCGACGACCGTCCTCCATCCTCGCTCGGCGAACGTCGCCCGCGTCTGGGCGGGCGTCAGCCGGTACTTGAGGAAGTCGTCATGCGGCGGAAGCGCGATGACCTTCAGCTCGCCGGCGACGCACAGGTCGCCGGCCGCGTTGACCGCGGCGACCCCGGGGTGCTCGGGGTCGTCGGTCCGATACACGGAGACGGATTCCTTCGGCTTGTCGCGGCGGTAGATCTCACTGGTGCGAAGGACGGCGAGCGGCTCCCCGCCCTCACCCGCGGTAAGCGCCACCGCGTCGGCGCCGCCCAAGCGGTGCGCGCCCTCCTCGTCCACCGAGAGCGTGACGGGGATCGACCAAGGCACACCGTTGTCGAGGTGCATCGAGTCGAGGATCGAGTGGTAGTCGGCCTCGCCCTGGAAACCGGTGAGGGGCGAGAGGGCGCCGACGGCGAGCATCTCCAGGTCGGAAAGCTCGCGGTCGGAGACCGCGAGCTTGGGGAGGTGGGCGGCCTCGGCGCGGAGGGCGTCGGCCTCCGCGCCCGTCGCGAGCAGGTTGACGAGGGTTCCGCCGTGGGGGGGGATCTGGTCGATATCGGACATGGTCGGTCGCCGGCCTTTCGATCGGGGTAAGGGCTCCTCAGCATACGAAACGGGTCTGAAGTAGACTCCCGGCGCCACTCCTCCCCCACTCGGAACCCAAGGACGGCCCCCTTTGCAGACCCTCCTTCAAGCCGACGAGCTCGTCGCGCTCAACGAACGGTTCGAGGAGGCGCATCCTCGCGAGATCCTGGCCTGGGCGCTGGAGCGTTCCGGCCTGGAGCGGATCGCGATCGCGTCGGCGTTCCAGGCCGAGGGCACGATCGTGATGCATCTGGCGACGCAGCTGCGACCCGACATCCCGATCCTGTTCCTGGAGACGGGGTACCAGTTCGCGGAGACGCTCGCGTTCAAGGAGCAGCTGGCCGAGCGGCTGGCGTTGAACGTGGTCGACCTGGTCGGCCGGTACACGGTCGAACGACAGGCGGAGGCGATGGGTCCACGCCTGTTCGAGCGCGACCCGGAGTCGTGCTGCGACCTGAACAAGGTGCAGCCGATGTTCGAGGCGCTCCGCGGACTGGACGCATGGATCACCGCGTTCCGGCGCGAGTCATCACCCACGCGCGCCACCGCCCCGTTCGTCCAGCAGTACGAGCTGGAACCGGACCGTTGGATCGTGAAGGTGAACCCGATGGCGGCGTGGTCGCGGAGGGACGTCTGGGCCTACCTGAAGGAGCACGACCTCCCGCACAACCCGCTCTACGACCTGGGGTACAGCTCGATCGGGTGCGCGCCGTGCACGCGGATGCGCCTGCCGGACGAGCCGGAGCGCGCCGGCCGGTGGGCGGGCCTGTCCAAGTGGGAGTGCGGGATCCAGGTGATGCCGGATGGCAGGGCGGATCCGGAACCGGCTCAGGCCACGACCCAGAGGGCCTCAGGCGCGAGCTGAACCTCCAGGCGGAGATGGTCGCCGAGCGAGTCGCCGTCGACCTGCACCGGGAACGGATCCTCCGACGTGACCAGGACGTGGTTCGCGTCGTGGACGTAGTCGATGTCGCGGCCCGTGACATGTCGGGCCGAACCGAAGACCTGCCAAGCGATGCGCGGAACGCTCCGGCGGGCGAGCTTCCGGACGGACAGGACGTCGAGCCCCGAGTCGAGCGAGGCTTCCGGCGTCATCCGTAGACCGCGGTCCTTGTAGTAGGTGTACGGATCGGTGCGGCCGACCATCACCGAGAGGGACGGCGTGGCATCGGCACCGTCGATGCTCACCTCGAGATCCGGCAAACGCCCGGCGTAGCCGACGAGCAGTTCCCACGCGACGGCGCGGAACGCGGCTCTGTCGAACTTCACCTTGGTCTTGGGGAACTTCGCGTCGAGGCGTCGCATGGCGGCCGCGTCGACGCCCGCCCCGCAGTTGACGGCGAAGTAGCGGCCGTCCGCGCGGCCGAGGTTCAAGCGGAACGCCTCGTCGTCGAGTGCCTTCGTGATGAGGATGCCCGTCGCCTCGACAGGGTCGGTCGGAAGGTCGAGCGCCCGCGCCAGGATGTTGGTGGCGCCTCCGGGGATGACGCCCAAAGCGGTGTCGGTGCCGGCGAGGGCGTTGACGGCTTCGTTGATCGTCCCATCCCCTGAGAAGACGACGACGAGATCGATCCCCTCCTCGACCGCTTGGGCCGCCAGTTCATTGGCGTGGCCGCGCTCTTTGGTCTCGGAAACCTCCAACCGGAAGTCGGCGGACAGCGCCTTCTCGATGACCGCGAGGGTGGGTTTGGACACCGTCCGGGCGACGGGGTTCACGATGAGGAGGACGCGATGGAAACGCATGAGCGGTTGCGCCCGAGTATGGCAGGGGTGGGGAAGACCTGCTGTCGGCTGTTCGGCGGGCCGGAGCGGCCGAGTCCGTCCGCCCGACCTGGCGTCAGGAGGCTGACGCTGCCAGGCCACTCCCGCGCCGTCTCACGTCAGGAGGCTGACAGCAAACCCGCAGTGGAGCTGGCCCGAGCGGACCTGATCGATCTGTTGCCACCAGACGGGGGTGCGCGACCGGCACGGCTCACCATCGCGGGGCGGAGACGATCGGAGCACGGTCGTCACTCGGTCGCGACGATCCTCACCGAGCTCGAGCAGGTACCGCCCGAGAAGCGCCTCGTCTTCCTCGACGCCATCGCTGCTCTCGATGCGCGGATGGTGCCGGTGCCCAAGGCGCCTTGGTGGTTCGGCTAGCGGCGAGCGCCTCCGGAGACCGGCGGGAGCAGCGCCACCTCGTCCCCCTCGGCGATCGGCGTCGACCGGGCGGCGCGCTCGCCGTTCACCACGAACGAAGACACCGCGGCGACGGCAGCGAAGCGCTCGCCGAAGCGGTCGGAGAGGGCGTCCACCACGTCGCCGACTGTCTTGCCGGACGCCTCCGTCTCGGACACGTGGGCCGCCTCGCGCAGGGCGGCGAACAACCTCACCCGGACCACGGCAGCCCCAGCGTCTCGTGGACCACCCGCGCCAGCGTGCGTTCGAACGCCGGGGTCATCTCATCCTCCGCATGACCGAATCCGTCTCCGAGCAGCAGCCGCTTCGGCTCGCCGGCTGCCTCGTACAGCCGACGCGCGTGGTCGGGCGCGAACAGATGATCGTCCTTCCCGTGAACGATCACCACGGGCGTCGGCGCGATCTTGCCGACGACCTCTTCGGGGGATTCCGGCTCGTTCCACTCCTCAGGGAGCCGCACCCCCCAGGCACGCAGCGCCGCGCGACCGGAACGCGTGCCGATGCGCGCATGGAACCGTCGGAGCTCGGAGGGCTCCGCTCCTCCATGCCAGTCCCAGTAGGCGAGCGAAGAGATCCCGATGACCGCGTCGACGCCGCCGAGGAGCCCTGCGTGACGGAGCACCGCGATACCTCCTTGTGACGTGCCGGCGGTGACGACCGTTGCGTGGCCTTCGCGGCGTGCGAGCCCGACGACCGCGTCGACGTCGTGGATCTCGGCTCCGCCGAAGTCCGAGATGCCGCCCGATCCTCCGTGACCACGCATGTCGAACGCGTAGACGGTGAACCATTCCGTCAGGTGCTCGGCGAACACCGCGAACCTGGGCTTCGCGTGCCAGCCCATGAGCCCGTGGACGAGGATGACGGCAGGTCGCTCGCCGTCGGTGCGACCCAGGCGCGTCCCGACGATCTGGACATCGTCCTGGGTGAGCACCGCGAACGCGTGGGCGGGAACCCGCCAGTGATGTGAGAGCGCGAGCTGTAGGGTCGTCATCGCAGGTCAAGCGTACCGGCGACGATGCCGACCGGCTAAGGTGGATGTGCCGATGACCCTGTTGGTACTGCTCTCCGATCGCGCTCCCGAGGCCGCCCTGCCGGCCCTCGCCGACCTGCGCTTCGACCTGAAGGTGGAGCCGCTGTCCGTGAGCGCGCTCGATCACGTCCGAGAGCTGGAGGCCGCCGCGGCGCTGGTGGATGCGGGCGAGAACCCCGGTCAGGCGTGGTCCGTCCTGCAGGCGATCCACGCGGCGGAACCCCCGATCCCGACGCTCGCCATCATCGATCGCGATGGGGTCGAGCGGTACCCGTGGCAGGAGGTCGTCGACGATTTCGTGTACCCCGGTGCGCCGGCGGCGGAGATCGGGCTGCGCGTGGAGATGCTCCGGCGGCGCGCCGGGGCGAGCGACGGCTCCACGATCCGCCTGGGCGCCCTGGCGATCGACACCGACAGCTACCGCGTGACGGCCAAGGGCCGGCCGCTCGACCTCACGTTCAAGGAATTCGAGCTCCTGCGGTTCCTGGCCTCCCGCGCCGGCCGCGTGTTCACGCGGCCGGCGCTCCTGCGCGAGG
>CAZDXK010000056.1:0-7847 GCA_964509215.1 uncultured Actinomycetes bacterium
AAGACGGTAGTAGTAGGTGCTGTGGAAAGGTTGGCAAGGCAACCGTTCTCCCAGCGTAGAGGCTGCCTCCGACATGGGGACGAACTGGGGAGAACCTTCCTCATGGAACCGGTCGGTGGGCGTCCACACACCGCAGCCCACCGTCGGTCCCCGGGTTTTCCACAAGCTCATGCGGCCCCCCGGACACGGCCTCGGATGATGCGGGTCAGGTCTTGGACCTGTCGGAACGTCGTGTCGCGTGCGCGCATCTCGCCCTCGACCTTGTTGATGCCGTGAAGGACCGTGGTGTGGTCGCGACCGCCGAAGATCTCGCCGATCTTGACCAGGGAGAGCCCCGTGCATTCGCGCACGAGGTACATCGCGATGTGTCGAGCCTGGGTCAGCGGCCTCGACCTGCTCTTCGACACGAGGTCGCCCACGGAGAGCGAGAAGTAGCGGGCGGTCTCCTCCAGGATGAGCGGCGGCGGGATCTCATGCTCGGTCTGCGGGATCAGGTCCTGCAGCGCCCGCTCGGCGAGCGTCGTGTCGATCGGCTGCGCCGTGAGCTCGGACCAAGCGACGACCCTGACCAAGGCGCCTTCCAGCTCGCGGACGCTCTGATCGAACTTGGACGCCACGAACTCGACGACGCCAGATGGGACGGCGATGGTCTCGCGCTCCGCCTTGAGCTGCAGGATCGCGATGCGGGTCTCGAGGTCGGGCGGCTGCACGTCTACGCAGAGCCCCCATCGGAACCTGCTGGTCAGGCGCTCCTCCATGCCGGAGATCTCGTGAGGGGGGCGATCCGAAGCGATCACGATCTGCCGACCTGCCGTGTGGAGATGGTTGAACGTGTGGAAGAACTCGGTCTGCGTCTCCTCACGCTTGGCCAGGAACTGGATGTCGTCGACCAGAAGGACGTCGACCTCGCGGTACTTCTGACGGAAGTTGTCGCCCTTGCGCTCTCGAACGGCTTTGATGAACTCGGTGACGAACTGCTCTGAGGTCACGTACTTCACGCGGAGCCTCGGCTTGAGGCGGTACATGTGATGCCCGACGGCGATCAGCAGGTGGGTCTTGCCCAGGCCGACGCCGCCGTAGATGAACAACGGGTTGTACGCCTTTGACGGGGGCGCCTCGGCGACCGCCATCGCCGCGGCGTGCGCGAAACGGTTGCTCGGCCCGGGCACGAACGCGTCGAACGTATAGTTGGGGAACGGGAGCCCGGGGGCGCCCATCGCGCGGTCCGCAGGAGCGACGTCCGCAGGTGCGCCGACGTGCCCGGAGGTGGCCACGGCCGGTGCATCGGGAGCTTCGGGGACCGTGTTCACGTCGTCGGCCGGGCTACGGAGGGTTTCGTCGACATCGAGGCGGATCTCCACTTCGGTCCCGACGGCCTGGATCACCGCAGAGTGGATAAGGTCAAGATGGTTGTGCTGCAATCGTTCTCGGACCATATCGCTCGGAACGTGCAGCGCCAGGATCCCGTCGTGCAACGAGACGGGATCGACGTCTGCGAACCACATGACGACGGTGGTTTCGGGGAGTTCGGCACGGGCGCGCTCCAGGACGTGTGCCCAGGTATCGTGCGCTTCGCGCTCAGAGAACGCTATCGCCATGCGTATCCACAAGACCTTTCCACAATGGTGGATAACCACTCGGGGGAGGTGATCTCTGGCAGCGGGCCGACGCTGCGCCGGGTTTCGCCGGGGGGTGAAAGCGGGCCGGAATATAGCACCGGGCTTTTCCACACTGCGCGCCCTGAGCGGGGTCTTGACGCACTTTCTGTTGTCAACCCCTTTGTCCTGCGTCGATGGGGGCCCGTATACTTTCCGCCTGGCCGGCCGCGAGCCGGCCTTCGCATCGAGAGGAACCGAGATGGCCAAGGGTAAGCGCACCTATCAGCCGAACAACCGCCACCGCGCGAAGACGCACGGCTTCCGGATCCGCATGCGCACCCGGGCCGGGCGCGCGATCCTGTCTCGCCGCCGCCGCAAGGGGCGCGCGCGCCTCACCCCCTGACCTCCGCCGTGCACGCAGCCCAGGTCCGACGGGTGTTCGACGTTGGCCGACCTTTGCACGCGAAACGGATGGTACTGTTCCTCGCGCCGGGCTCGAGTGAGGTCGCCGTGGTCGCCTCCCGTCGAGTGGGAGGAGCCGTCCAGCGCAACCGAGCCAAGCGGATCCTCCGGGAGGCCTGGCCTGAGGTTGCGTCCCTGTCCGGAGATGGAAACGATGTCGTCATCGTGGCCCGCGAGGCCATCCGAGGCGCGAAGACACAGGATCTGGTGGCCGAGATGTCGGAACTGCTCCGCCGCGAACCGTCGGTGCGCACATGACCCGGCGCCCTCTGCGGACGGCCGGCGCACCCGTGCGCGCGCTCGAGATCGGGCTCATCCGCGTGTATCGCGCAGTGCTGTCAGGGTTGCTCGGCGGCCAATGCCGCTTCTACCCAACGTGCTCGCACTATGCCGAGGACGCGATCCGCGAGCACGGCGCGTTGAAGGGAACGGCCCTCGGCGTGTGGCGGATCCTTCGGTGCAATCCGTTCGGGGATGGCGGCGTCGACCGCGTCCCCAGCACCTCTGCGTATGATGGCGTCACACATAGCGCAGATCGGGTGAAGCCCTGATGCTCGGGCTCGGGGTCTTCCAGGCCCTGCTTGACGGTATCGGGTGGATCCTCGCATCGATCTTCGATGTCGTTGGCAACTACGGCTTGTCCATCATCGTGCTCACGATCGTGATCAAGCTGGTCCTGCTGCCGCTCGGGGTGAAGCAGATCAAATCGATGCAGGCGATGCAGTCGATCCAGCCGAAGGTGAAGGAGCTGCAGAAGAAGTACAAGGGCAACAAGGCCAAGGTTCAAGAAGAGACGATGAAGCTCTACAAGGAGGCGGGGGTGAACCCCCTCGGAGGATGCCTGCCTCTCCTCTTGCAGTTCCCCATCCTGATCGCGATGTACGCCGTGCTCCGTGCTCCGGAGCTCCGGCCCGTCGACACCGACGGGCAACCGGTGCCGAGCGCCGAGGCCGTGGCCTACACGATCCACAACAGCCACCTACCGGTCGACAGCGAGCTCTTCAAAGACGTGATGCTGCATGAGAACCTTGGGTTCCTGGGGATGAACCTTCAATGCTCTGCGGGACAGTCTGGTTCGGCGGCGGTGATCGCCGCCTCGGACAGGGAGCCGATCCAGCCGGAGACGCCCATCCTCGACGCGAACGGTCAGGGGCTTCCGTTCGATGCGACGACCGGCACGGGAAATATCCCGTGCGGCTCGTCGGGCACCGACAAGATCCCGTATTTCGCGTTGCTCATCTTCATGGTGGGAACCACCTTCTACCAGCAGCGCCAGATGCAGAAGGCGAGCCCCCCAGGAGCGGCCAGCGGCCAGCAGCAGGCGATCCTCAAGATCATGCCGCTGATGTTCGGCATCTTCGGATACACGTTCCCGGCCGGACTGACGCTGTATTGGACCGTCTCCAACCTCTGGCAGATCGGGCAGCAGTATGTCCTGCTCAAGGCCGGCCACATCGGACCGGATGCGATGGAGCGGCGGATCGCGGAGCAACGCGTCAAGAGTGCGAACAAGCCCGCCAAGACTGGCTTCATGGCCCGGATGCAGGAGCGAGCCGAGCAAGCGCAGCAGAGCCGGGGCGGGCAGCCGACTAAGAAGCCGCCGAGTGGAGGGCAGAAGTCCTCGGGAGGCCGCCGCTCGGCGTCCGGCAAGGGTCCCCAGCCCAAGGGCCGGCGCCCCAACACCGGTGGCACCTCGAAGACGGGTCGACGACCGAACACGGATCCGCGGAAGCGCGGTGGAGGCAGCGGTGGCCAGGGAGACGGAGAAGCGGGCACCTAGCGTCGAGGAGGCCGTCGAGGCGGCGCTCCACGAGCTCGGGGTCTCCGAACAGGAGGCTCGGATCGACGTCCTCCAGGAGCCTCGTTCCGGGGTCCTGGGCATCGGTTCGCACGAGGCGGTGGTTCGTGTCCGCGTGATCTCCCCTGACGTCGACCCTGAGGATCTCGAAGAGCAAGCGGACACCGCGGCGGACTTCCTGGAAGAGCTGTTGGGCCACATGGGCATCGACGCCGTGGCCGAGCCCAACCCGCATCACGACCACATGTACGTCGATATCGTCGGGGACGACGAGGACGACATGGCCCTGCTTATCGGGCGCCATGGGCAGACACTCGACGCGATCCAGGAGCTCACCCGGATGGTGGTCGGCAGGCGTCTAGATGAGCGGGTTCGAGTGATCGTGGACGTCGAAGACTATCGGAAGCGCCGCGAGACACGTCTGGAAGAGAAAGCCGGTGAGGTTGCGACGCGCGTCCTGCGAACGGGCACGGAAGAGGCTCTGGAGCCGATGAATCCGTTCGAGCGCAAGATCGTCCATGATGCGGTCGCGGCGATCGAAGGTGTCGAGAGCTCCAGCAGGGGCGAAGATCCCGAGCGCTCGGTCGTGATCCGCCGCCGGTAGCCCTCGCGGGGTGTTTCACGTGAAACATGAGGGTTGGGATCTCGCAAGCGCGTTGGGCCTGGAGCTCACTTCCCAGCAGCTGGACGATATCGGAGCGTTCGAAGTGCTGATCCGAGAACGCGCGATCCCCTTGGGGATGGTGGCAAAAGCGGACAAGATCCGCCTGCGGGAGCGGCATGTTCTTGACAGCCTTCGAGCCGCCGCCGTGGTTTCGGCCGCGGACCGGACCGCTTACGATTTCGGTTCGGGGGCCGGTCTCCCCGGGGTCGTCGTGGCGATCGCGTGCCCCCATCTCCTGATGACGCTGGTTGAATCCCGACGCCCCCGGGCGGCCTTCCTGCAGCTCGTCGTCGACCGCCTGGGCCTCAAGAGCACGATCGTCCGCGACGAGCGGGTGGAGACGCTCCGGGAGCCCGTGGACCTTTGCTTCTCCCGGGCGTTCGCGCGAGTGGGAGTCGCCTGGCGCGCCGCCGAGAGGCTCCTGACTCCAGGTGGACGGCTGGTCTACTTCGCAGGTGAGCGTTTCGATCGCTCGGAACTCCCGGAAGATGCCGTTTCGACGCTGGTGACGACGTCCGCGCTTGCAAGGTCGGGACCGCTCGTTATCATGAGCCGGCAGTGACAACCTCTGGCGCCAAGGCGGCTCCGCGGACCACCTCCTCACGTTCGGCGCCCAACGGGGGCACGACCACTCCTCCCACACGGCGGAAACGTACGAAGAAGGATCCCATCCCCCCCGAAACACCCGGCGTGGCACGCATCATCGCTATCGCCAATCAGAAGGGCGGGGTGGGGAAGTCGACGACCGCGGTGAGCCTGGGCGCCTCGCTCGCCGATCTGGGCTATCGGGTGCTGGTCATCGACCTGGATCCTCAGGGGAACGCTTCCACGGGGATGGGCATCCGCCACGAGGCCCGGGAGACGACGGTGTATCACGTGATCGTGGCCGAATCACCGATCGACGACGCCATCGTCCATACACCGGTAGAGCGACTGCACGCGGTCCCGTCGACCATCGATCTGGCGGGCGCGGAGATCGAGTTGGTCAGCCAATTCTCCCGCGAGACGCGGCTCAAGAAGGCGTTGGAGCCTCTCCGTGAGGGGCGGTATGACTTCGTGCTCCTCGATTGCCCTCCCTCGCTCGGCCTCCTGACCGTGAATGCCCTAACGGCGGCCGAGGAGCTCATCGTGCCGATCCAATGCGAGTACTACGCACTTGAAGGGCTGGGACAGCTCCTGCGGAACGTCAGCCTTGTCCAGCAAAACATCAACCCGGACCTTCGTCTCTCGGGGATCGTGATGACCATGTTCGATCCACGGACCAAGCTGTCGAGCCAAGTCGTCGAGGAGGTCCAGCGCTTCTTCGGCGATCTCGTGTATGACGTGATCATCCCCCGAACTGTCCGGCTGTCTGAGGCGCCTGGGTTCGGGCAGCCCATCTCGGTCTACGACCCGCGCTCGAGGGGGGCGCAGACCTATCGCCAACTGGCGGCGGAGGTCGCCTCTCGCCCACCTCCCGCCGAACCGATGCCGGTATACGAAGATCTACCGACGGTGGTCGTTCCTCCCGTTGCTGACACCGTCATACTGGACCCCGTGGCAGACGAGGACTTGGACGAACTCCCGGTCCCGACCGTCCACGAAGTGGTCGAGGAGCATGTCGACGTGCCCGAGCCTAAGGTTGAGGTGCCGCCGCCGGTCCCCGAGCCGTCCGAGCCTTCGGCATCGGCCGAAAGCCCCGATGCGCTTCTAGCCCCACTCGATGAGGAGGACGTGTGGGAAGACCCCGACGATCCCGTTCCACCGACCGAGCCACCGCAGGCCCGCGAACGGAGACCTTCCCCGGCTCAAGCCCCACCCGGACACCTTCCTGAACGACGGGTGGTGGTCATCGACGAGGGCGCTGAACCCGAGGCGCCCTCCAGGCCCTCCTCCCGGGGCGCCGCCGCCGACGAGCCGGTCTCATCGCCGGCCGTGGCCTCGATCGGCGCGACCCTGGAGGAAGAGGGCCACGGCAAGCGCCGATGGCGACTGTTCCGCAAGGGAGGCGAATGATGTCCAAACGAGGTGGATTGGGCCGCGGTCTGTCCGCTTTGATCCCGGGGGCGCCGGAGTCGGGGGAGGCCTCCGGGCTGCTTGAGGTGCCCGTCAACGCGGTTTCCCCCAACCCGAAGCAGCCCAGGACGCGCTTCGACGACGAGGGTATCGGTGCGCTGGCCAGTTCCATCCGGGAGGTCGGGATACTTCAGCCGATCGTGGTCCGCAAAGCGGGCGCCGGTTACGAGTTGATCGCCGGCGAACGCCGTCTGCGGGCTGCCAAGCTCGCCGGACTGGCCACCATCCCCGTGGTGGTCCGCGATACCGACGACGCAGACACGCTCCGAGAAGCTTTGATCGAGAATATCCATCGCGAGGACCTGGGCCCGATCGAGCTGGCGGAGGCGTTCCGGCAGCTCCTCGAGGAGTTGGGCCTGAAACAAGAGGAGCTCGCGGACCGCGTTGGCGTCTCCCGTTCCCACATCGCGAACACCATCCGACTCCTGCAGCTGCCGATCGACGTCCAGCAGCTGCTCACGGACGGGAAGCTCCAGGCCGGCCACGCTCGCGCTCTGCTCACGCTCGGCGATGCCGAGGCCCAGAACACCTTGGCGCTGCGAACCGTGGCCGAGGATCTGACCGTTCGCGACGTGGAGGACCTCGTTCGACGGTACGTGGACGGACCCGCCGAGAAGCCCTCGAAGGCCGAGGCCGCCGATCCTCCACCTTCCGACACGATCATGTCCGAGGTCGAGGAGATCTTGTCGGAGCAGCTCGCGACGAGGGTGCAGATCCAGATGGGGAAGAAGCGAGGGCGGGTGGTGATCGAGTTCGGATCGGCCGACGACCTCGATCGGATCGTGTCCGAGATCATCGGGTCGGGGCCGGGGCTCGCTCCCGACTGATCCTCGTTCCATACTAGGGTTCGCACATGCGCTGTTCCCTCCTCGCCTCGTACCTGTTGGCCGCCGCGCTCATCGTGGAGACGGGCACCTCGCCGGCCGTGACCCAGCGCCGCACGCGGTGTCCGAGCCGGTGCGCCACGGTCCCGTGACCGTCCAGGCCGAATGCTCCGGGGAACGTGGTCTCGGCGTCGCTTCGCACCCGGGACCGGCCGAAGCCGTCGCTCGACGCTTCCTGTTCTCACAACGGGGCGCTCGCAGGAGGGGATGGGGGCCACGGCCGACCGCTGGCTCCGACATCGGGTCGCGCCCGGAGATCCGGCCGGGTTCCGACTGGGTCTATCCGAGGATCCGACCCGGAAGCGAGGCCTGGCGGTTCCGGACCCGGCCGCCTCGGTGGCTCGACGCCCGCTTCGGTCCGATCGGGCCGTTCTTGAACGCGAGGC
>CAZDXK010000057.1:0-7797 GCA_964509215.1 uncultured Actinomycetes bacterium
GGGCCGCCGCGACCGGCGCCGCCTGATCGGCGCCGGTCGACCGGCGGCGCCGATCGCACGTTCCACCCCTCTACGCGCCACGGACCGTGAGTTCGCTCGCGTCCATGTACGACGGGTTCCCCCGGTTCGTGAGGAGGACGAGCTTCACGAACCGAACGTTCCTCGTCCCCGCCGAGGGGACCAGCGCGTTCAGCCGGCCGGTCTTGAGCTTGTTGCCCGAGTAGGCGAGCACCCATCGGCCTCCCGCCTTCTTGGTGTAGATCGCGAACGTCTTGGTGGCGGCATCCGGTCCATCGCCACACGTGTTGCCTGGGTCGAACCCGAAGCTCGTGACGTCGACGGCCAGCGGGAGCTTCACGACGACCGATCGCGGTCCCGGTGAGTCGGATCCCCACCCCGTTCCGAGCGACAGGTCGAACACGCCGGATGGGCCGCACCCGAAGTCGGAGTAGTCCGGAGGTGAGGCCCTCACGAGCGTGGCGCCGCTCTCGAGCGCCGCCCAGTCCCGCGTGATCTGCCGATCGACCGTCTCGGCTCCGTCGACCACCAGGTTCGAGATGGTCGCCTGTTCGTATCCGATCTGGTCCACGACGAACGTGTACCTGTGGAATGGGACGGCGGTGATCGAGAACGAGCCGGCCGCATCCGTCAAGTCGCCAAGGTCGCTGCTCAGCCCCGACATGTGGCCCGCGACGCCGACGTGCACCCCCTCCAACGGCGCGCCGGACACCGAGTCCGTGATGGCGCCGGAGATGGTCCCGCAGGGGTCGACCGCGCAGTCCGGCGGCGTCTCGAAGTTCGCTACCGGGTGCACGTCGCTTCCGTCGGTGGCCGCCGCGTAGTAGCCCATGCCGCGTTCGGCGAATGTCGTCCAGAGCGCGTTCTGGTTCGAGCCGGCGAAGACCACCTCGTCGGCCTGCAGGATCGCGTTCCGCATGTCCAGGAACGACGGCTCCGGGGGCGACAGCTCCATGCCGCGCGTGACGAGGGACTCCGTCACGGGGGATCCGAGAAGCTCACGTATCTGCCACAGGGTCTGCAGCCAGATCTCGCCGTCGGAATGGACCTGGGGCTGGACGGCGATCTCGCCGAAGTCCGCATATGTGTATCCGCCGGGGCCGGTATCGATGCCCTCGGTGGGGCAGTTCTCCGCAGCCACGTCGACCGGACAATCGACCGCTGCGGTGCGGAAGGAGACCTCGTCACCCCCGGAGTAGCGGAACACGATCGCATCGCCCGACGCCGGAGTGTCGAGGAACCAACCGTGGTTGTCCGTGAAGTCGATGGCGTACCAGTCGCTCCAGCCCTCGCCCATCGAGCCCGACTGCTGCGCGCTCAAGGCGGGGATCCCGTCGGGGGTGGTAACGAGCCGGTTGGACAGTCCGTGGACGAACTCGTGGTACACGGTCTCCGCCTCGTTGCCGGAGTCGCCTGAGGGGATGCCCGGACCCCACGGGGCCTTGCGCTGCAGGTACATCTGCATGATTCCGGGCTTCCCGTCGGGGAGTGTCGAGAAGTTCGCGTTGTTGACGTGGCCGCCGTCGGGGAACCCGTTGGCGGTGTTGGCTCCGTCGATGAGGTGCCCGACGACGGGGTCGTCACCCTGGCCAAAGCCCGTCGGGTTCGTGACCTGGAAGTTTCCGGCCGCCTCCGTGAACCCGATAGGGGCGGCCAGCAGGTGATCGTGGAACGTGTTGAGGAAGTGATAGAGCTGGACGCCGAACCAGTTCCGGTTGCGCTTCCAGTCGCGCGCGACCGTCTTGTCCCACGTGCAGAAGAAGTGCGTCGAGCAGTTCTGTGACGCGGTCGTCGTGTCGTACTGGGGCATGTACCCCGACCAGTCGGTGCCGGTTACCGCCTTCACCTCGTCCGTCGGAACCGCTTTGTTGTCGTCGTTGACGTCGGCGAACACATGCGCGTTGTTCCCGGAGAGGGCCGTTCCGTCGAACACCGGGAACGTCACCGGGTGGAGGTCACCGCCGCCGTTGGGCAGATCGCCGCTCGGGTACATGTCCACGGCCTGGCCGGTGCCGACCGCGTCGGCGTCGGTCAGGCTCGTGCGCCACAGGACGCTGCCGGTTTGCGCATCGACGACCGAGAGGGCCAGGAAGGTCGGATCGACCCAGGTCGTGGTCTGCCACGCGATCCTCGCGCCTCGTTGTGTGGGGAAGAGCACCAGCTTCGCGGTGTCCTCCGCTGTGCGGCGAGCTCCCGGGCTCCGGCGGAACGCCTGGCGGCGTTGATCGCCTCGATCGAGCCCAGTCGTGGAAGCGACGAGGCGACCCGGAGCCCATGCACGGGTGAGCCGGTGAGGTTGATGAGGCGGCCCTCGCTCGTCACGTTTGCCTTCAGGCCGTTCTGGAAGGTGGTGACGCCGCCGGCGCGCTGCGTCCAGGAGATGTGGTGGGTGCCCGCGATGTCGACGTAGTCCTGCCGCAGATGGAACGTCCGCAGGTCCGCCCGGTTCAGTCCGAAGGCCCGCAGATGCGAGCGGACGTAGTCCATGGCGACCTGCGAGGCCGGCCGGACGCTCGCGCCGGTGAGGAACCCGTCGAGCCTGCCGACCATCCGGAGCGTGCCCGTCCGTGGGTCGGCCATCACCACGCCCTGGCTCCCCAGGCTCCGAGCGAGCGTCGCCCGGGCCCTGAGCGCGGCGTGGCTCGGCGAGACGGGTGCGCCCATCGCTCTGCTGTCGAACAGCTCGGAGGTCACGCGCCGCGCGTGCGTCGTGCCCACTCCGACCGGCCGGGCCGACGCGGTGACCACGGAGACGACGGAAAGCGTCAGTGTGGCGACGATTGTCGCGACGGCGACCCGGTGCCCGGCGCCGGCCTGTGGGGATCCCCTCATCGAAAACCCCTTCGACTCGATGCCCGCCTCTCCGTTCGACCCCGACCCGCTACCGACCGCGCACCGAGAACTCCATCACGTCCATGAAGAGCGGGTCACCGTGGTTCGACAACATGGTGAACCGCACGAACCGAACGTTGCCCATGCCCGTGGTCGGCACGTAGGTCAGCAGCTTGCCGTTGTTCGGAGCCCTGCCGGCGAACGCCGTGATCCAATCGCCGCCGGCCGTCTGCGTCTCGACCTTGAACCTCTTCACGCCCGCTCTGGGTCCGTCGCCGCATGCGCCGGTCGAGGCGACCGCGAAGCTCGTGACGTCGACGACCTTCGGCAGTCTGATGACGACCTTTCGCGGGCCCTTGACGTTGCTGCCCGAGGTGCTGCCCACCGCGTCGGATCCCCAGCCGGTGCCGAGATCCAGGTCGAACGCGAAGTCCGGGCCGCAGTCCGGGCTGTAGTCGGGCGGCGTGAACTTCCCAACCTTCGCTCCCCCCTCGATCGCCGCCCAGTCCCGGATCACCTTCGTGTTCAGCGTGGTGTCCCCGCTGACGGCGACGTTCCTGACGGTCAGCTGCTCGTAGCCCGCGCCCGCGATGGAAAACTCGGGATAGGTATGGAACGGCACGTCCTCGATCGAATAGCGCCCCGCCGAGTTGGTCGTGTCCGCGAGGTCCGACGCGAATCCCGAGTCCAGCCCGGGCACCGCGACGCGGACGCCCGCGGCCGGCTTGCCGGTCACCTTGTCCTTCACGGTTCCGGAGACCGTGGCGCAATCCGACGTCGCGCAGTCCGGCGGGGTCGAGAAGTCCTGGGTCGGGTTGACGTCTTCGCTCGTCGACGCCGCGAAATACCCCATGCCCCGCTCCGCGAAGACCGACCAGAGGGCCGTCTCGTTCGCGCCGGCGAAGTTCGCCAGGTCGGCCTGGATGATCGCGTTGCGCATGTCCAGGAACGTCGGCGCGGCGGGCGACAGCTCCATGCCGCGGGTGACGAGCGTCTCCGCGACCACCGGGCCGAGGTCCTGGCGGATCTGCCAGAGGGTCTCCAGCCAGATCTCGCCGTCGGAGTGCACCTCGGGGAATCCGACGACGTCGCCGAAGTCACCGTACGTGAAGCCGCCGGGCCCCGCATCCTGGGAGCCGACGCACGGAGCGGGTGCACCGACCGGGCAGTCGACCGGCTGGTTCCGCAGTTGTTCGTGGAACGTGATCTGCCCCATGACGACGTCACCGACGGCCGTCGTGTCTGGTTTGAACCCCAGGTTGTTCAGGAAGTCCTCGGCGTACCAGTCGCTCCAACCCTCGCCCATCGAGATGGCCTGCTGGTTCGTGAGACCGGACGTGCCGTCCGGGTAGAGGACCAGCCGGGTCGACAGACCGTGCGCGTACTCGTGATAGACGATCTCGGCATCGTCGCCTCCGTTCGAGGTTGGATGGCTCCCGCCTTTCAGCAGGAACATCCCCATCAGCGGGTGGGAGCCGTCCGGCGGAGTGGCCATGAAGGCGTTGTTGACGTGGTCCACGTCGGGGAGGCCGTTGCCGGAGTTGGCCCCGTCCATCGTGTTCGCCACGACCGGGTCGCCGCCCGCCGTCTCGAAGTTGCCCGCCGCCGCCGTGAAGCCGTACGGCGCGCCGGCGAGGTGATCGTGGAACGCGTTCAGGTAGTACATGACCTGCGCGGCGTTCTGCGTCATGTTCGCCTGCCAGCTGAACGGCACGGTTCTGTCCCACGTGCACGGCCGTGCCGTGCTGCAGCCCTGCGCGGCGTTCGTCGTGTCCAGGATCGCCGCCGCGCTCCAATCCGTTCCCGACACGGCGGGGATCTGCTCGCCTGGGTCCGGCTTGTTGTTGTCCTTCACGTCGGCCCACACGCGCGCGTTGTCCCCGTACAGGCGCGAGCCGTCGGTCACCGGGAACGTCACGGGCTTCGCCACGCCCGCCGCGGCGGGTACCAGGTCGCTCGGGTAGAACTCCCATGCCGTCGCGGTGCCGGTCGCATCGCTCGTGAGGCTCTGACGGTAGAGCACGCGACCGGTCCTGGCGTCCACGACCGACAGGTAGAGCTGTCGGGTGCTCGGCCAGGTGAACGTCTTCCACGCGAGTCGGGCGCCGCGACCGGTCGGGAACAGGACGAGTGACGCCGAGTCGGAGCGCTGCGCGGCCGCGACCTCGGCGCCTCCGTCGATGCGCGCCGCACGGATCGCCTCGTCGGATGCGATGTCCGGGACGGCCGACGCGACCCGGATGGCATGTACCGGCGAGCCGGTGACGTTGAGCAGGCGTCCGTCGCTCGTCACGCTCGCGCGGAGGCCGTTGTGGAACACCGGCACGCCTCGCGTCGACTGCGTCCACGAGATGTGGTGCACGCCCCCGATGTCCACGTAGTCCCGTCGCAGGCGGAACGTCTCGATGTCGGCTCTCGTCAGTCCGAACCCCGCGAGGTTGGACCGGACGAAGCCCATGGCGACGGTTCGGGCCGGCCGCGTGCTGCGCCCCGTCAGGTATCCGTCGAGACGGCCGACCATCCTGAGCGTGCCCGTCAGCGGATCCGACTGGATCACGCCCTGGGCACCCAACCGTCGCGCGAGCTCGATCCGAGCTCGCGCGGTTCGGGCGCTGGGTGCCACCCCTTCGCCGCCTTGGGCGCGGACGTCGAAGTTCCCGCCCCCGCGGCTCGCCTGCACACGCCCGGGGAGGACGCGCCCATCGGACCGAGCCGGCGCGGTGACGGCCAGGACCGCCGCGAGCGTCATCGCCGCGGTGAGTGCGGCCACGGATACTCGACGCCGATCCCTTCGGCGTCCGTCAGCGTGATGCATGCGCGATCCCTTCACGTTGAGTGAGGTAGCAACGTAGCACCCGGACCCGCTCGGGACATCGCGAGGCAGGGGATGTCGCGGCGACGACGGCCTCAGACGCTCGGCACCGGCGACCCGGCCGGGAGGCTGCCCGAGACGGTGACGCCGCCGCCCGGTTCGGATCGTACGGCGAGCGTGCCGCCGAGCGCCGAGAGCCGGTCCCGCATGCCCTGCAGGCCCGTGCCTTCGCTATGGGCCGCGGGGTCGAAGCCAACACCGTCGTCTGAGACCGCGAATCGCAGCTCGGGGCCGTCGGCGTGCAGACGGATCTGGATCTGACTGGCCCGGGCGTACTTCGCGATGTTCCCGAGGGCCTCCAGGCAGCAGAAGTAGACCGTGGCCTCGATCTCGGGCGCGTACCGCGCCACGCCGTCCGGCACGACCTCGGCCGGCACGGGTGCCTTCCTGGCCTGCGCCTCGAGGGCGGCGACCAGGCCCTTGTCGGCCAGCAAGGGTGGATAGATGCCGCGGGCCAGGTCGCGGAGGTTCTCGAGCGCGTCCGTGGCGTCATGCTGGAGCTCGCCGAGGAACGACCGGGCCTTCGCCGGGTCGCGTTCGACGAGCTGCTGTGCCAGGCGGAGCTTGACGGAGAGCGCGACCAGCTGCTGCTGCGCCCCGTCGTGGATGTTGCGCTCCAGCGCCTTCGCCCGTTCGTCCTGGGCGGCCACGATCCGGCGGCGGGACTCCCGGAGGTCCTGCACGAGCCCGACGTTGCGGAGCGCGAGCCCCGCCTGCGAGGCCAGGCCTTGCACCAGCCGCGCCTTCGCCGGGTTCATCGGATCCTTCGGTGGCATCCGCAGCGTGATCGCCCCGAGCAGCTCGCCCTGATGCGTCACCGCGAACGGTGTGAGGCCGTCCGCGAACGACGGAAGCTCTGTACCCGCCAGCGTGACGGGGGGGAGGGCGGGGGCGTCGACGGGCGACACCGCCACGGGCGACAGGCGCATGCCCGTTCGGAGCCACACCCGGGCCTCGCTCGCGCCGGTGCTTCCGGCCAGGAGCTCGGTCATCCGCGGGAGGACGTCATCGACCGAGTAGGTGTCGCCGACGCGCTCGGAGAAGTCGCTCATGACCTCGAACGGTGTGGCGCGCTCGCCGTAGACGATCCGGTCGGCCACCTTCCGCGCGCGGCGCCGCACCATGTTGAACGTCAGGACGAAGATGAGCGCCCCCGCGATCGCCCCGAGGGTGGAGATCGCCGCGAGCGCGAGCGCCGCGACGTAGAGCACGATGATGAAGACGGCGACGATCGTGAACACGACCGTCTTCTTCACCACCAGATCGAGGTCGTAGAGCCGGAACCGTAGGATCGCGACCGCGGTCGCGGCGGGGAGCCCGATCGCCACGGCGAACATCAAGGCGACGAACGCGATATCGCTGAGGATCCTGTTCACGTCGGTGTTCGGGAGGAAGCCGATGACGAAGATGGCGGCGAACGCGACGCCGAGGAACAGCACCGCTGCGGCGAGCCACCGGAGCTGCTGGCGCTCCTCGTCCGCGGACCGGCGGTACCGGATCACCACGGACGAGAGCGATCCCGTGATCCCCACCAGGAACAGACCGGTGAACACTGGCCAGGGGAGCTCGATCCGCCCCGATCCGATACCGAACGGGTTGCTCACGTACCCGGAATCGCCGACCTGCAGCACCTCCTCGAGGAACGCGGACGCGAACGTCCCCACCGTCACAGTGGCGATCAGCGACCACAGGATCAGACGCCAGCGCCGGGAAAGGAGGCGGCCGTCGGGGAAGAGCAGGAGCGCGATCGGGATGAGCGACAGCGCGATCGGGAGGACGGCTTGACTCAACCACGCGGCATATCGGACGCCCGGCAGGCCGGGGATATCCGTGAGCGCTCGGATCGCGTACTCGTTCGCGCTCTGGCCGAGGACCGCGCCGAACGCGGCGCACTCGTAGAGCCAGCCGATCGGGTTCTTGGGTGCTTGGGTCGCGATGACCGCGCCTATCGTGCCGAACGCCAACATGCCGACCACGAAGCCGACGATGAACGGGAGGTCGCTCGCCTTCGTCGTCTCATCGCCGATCGACAGGACGATCGCCACGACCATCAGCGTCAGCGTGGCGAGCCAGAT
>CAZDXK010000058.1:0-7766 GCA_964509215.1 uncultured Actinomycetes bacterium
TCACCTGGCGGACGATCGGCGCCGCCGACGTCGAGCCGTGCCCGCCCTGTTCGACTATCGCGATGATCACGTACTGAGGGGCGTCCGCAGGCACCATGGCCGCGAACCACGACGTGTCCTGGAACGGCGGGCGCTCTGCGGTGCCGGTCTTCCCTGCGACCGGCACCTCCGAGAGCGGGAACCCGGCGAACGCCGAGGAAGCCGTCCCCCCCGGCTGGGTGACCGTGGCGAGAGCGTTCCTGACGTAGTCGAGCTCGGCTTGCGTGTACGGAAGCGTTCGCTTGTTGCAGTGCCCGCCGACCTGCCGGACCGTGGTGCCCTCGATGCGATCCACGACGTGTGGTCTGCAGATCTTCCCCCCGTTTGCGATGGCCGAGTACGCGACCGCCAACTGGATCGGTGTGACCGTCACGAACCCCTGACCGATCGCCATCAGGATGTCGTCACCCGGCAGCCAGCCCTGCTCCTCCGGGAGCAACACGTCCGGGTTGTCGATGGCGAACTGCTCCTTCCAGGTGGGATCGGGGATCAGGCCGTTCGTCTCCAGCGGCAGGTCGAGCCTCGTGGCGGCCCCGAACCCGAACTGTTGGAGGCTCTTCTGGAGCAACGTGGCGTCGGGGCCGAGCGGATCGACCTTGTACCGATCGTAGAAGTCGGCACCGAACTGATAGAAGACCGTGTCGCAGGAAACCTGTAGCGCTCGATCGACCGAGATCGTCCCGAGGTTCGCAGGCGTCCAGTTGTGGAACACGGTCGTCGTGTCGCCGGGATACACGTATTCCGGCGGACACGGGTAGTAGCTGCCGAAGTTCGCGAGGCCGTGCTGTTGCGCCGCCAACGCGATGAACGGCTTGAACGTGGATCCCGGCGCGAAGGAGAGTTGTGTCGCCCGATCGAGGATCGGCGCTCCAGACCGATCGCCGAAGAGCGTCTCGATCTGCTTCTTCGACAGGCTCTGCACGAACCACGAAGGATCGAACGTGGGCCACGATGCCAGTGCCTTGATCCCGCCGGTCGTCGGGTCCATGACGATGACCGCGCCGGAGTTCGCCTTGAGGTACGCCGGCGGGTCCTGAGACTCGTCGAAGATCGTTCGTATGTGCTCGATCCCGTCACTCAACGCCTGCTCGGCGATCCGCTGCGTATCGAGGTCGAGGGAGAGGACGAGATCGTCGCCAGGAACGGCGGCCTGCTCGCCGAGGAGGCGAACGATCTCCTGGTTCGAGTTCACCAGGTACTTCTGCCGGCCCTTGCGGCCGCGCAGGAACCGCTCGTACTGCTGCTCCAGACCCGTCTTGCCCAGGAGGTCGTTCGGACCGTAGTCCTTGAACCTCTTGTCGGCGATCTCTTCCGCGTCGATCTGTCCGACCCAACCAAGGACGTGCGCCGCCATGGTGCCGTTGGGGTAATCGCGGACCGCGGCCGGAACGACCTCCACGCCGGGGAACTCGTCGGCGTGCTCGGTCAGGTAGAAGCTGATGTTCTTGTCCACGTCGTAGGCGACGGGTTTCGACTGATAGTCGTAGTAGTCCGTGTTGTCGAGCCCTTTCCGGATCTCCTGGACGGGGATCCCGAGGACCTCGGACAGACGGAGGAGCTCCCCTTCCGCGTCGTCACCGAGCTGATCCTTGGTCACCCTTACCTCGAGTGAGATGCGGTTCAGGACCAGGGGCCGGTGTCGGTCGTCGTAGATGCGTCCGCGGGTCGCGTCCGTGTCCACGAACCGCGCGGACTGACGATCGATCCTCGCTCCGGCCGCCGCAGAGGAGAGCACCTGCAGGAACCACAACCGCGTCGTGAGCGCCGCGAACATGAACGCAACGAGGATCGCCAAGACTTTGAGCCGAGAGGTCGATCTCTCCATCTAGAAGCGCACCACCCGTCGGGGTCGGGACCGTTCGAAGATACGCCGAAGCACCGGATAAACGAGCGGGGTTAGCACGGCACTGTAGAGCGCGGACAAGAGCGCGACCCGAAGCAGGAACAGCAGCGGGTCGTCGAGCTGCCCCAGCAGGAACGACACGATCTCGTAGAAGATCACGCCGCCGAACGTGCCGATCGCGACGAGGATGGCCGGCAACAGCGGCGATGGCGAGACGATGTATTGCCGGGCCAGTCCCACGGTGTAGCCCAACAGCGTGAGCGTCAGGGCGGTGATGCCCTTCGGCTGGTCGAGGAGGAAGTCCTGCGCCATCCCTCCCGCGAACCCGATCACCGCGCCCTCGCTCGGTCCCTCCAGGATCGCCATCAGGACAGTGACCACGTATAGCAGCTCCGGTCGTACCCCCAAGAGCTTGACCTGCGAGAAGACGGTGGACTGCAGGAGGAGGGCGGTAACGATCACGGCGGCGAGCGCCAGCGTCCGTCGGAGCACGCTTAGCCTTCGCCCCGCGACGTCTGCAGTACCAACACGAACTCTAGCGATGAGAAGTCGATCGCCGGCCGCACGGTGACGAACTCCTGCAGACCGTCCGGACCCGGGATCACTTGCGAGACCTGTCCGATCACCAGCCCAGGGGGGTACAGGCCCCGCTGACCGTTCACCTCATAGCTCTGCGTCACCACCGTCTCGTTGCCCTCCACCGTCGTGCCGGGGGTCACCAGGCTCATGCGAAGGTCGCCCTCGCCTTGGCCCTGCACCTGACCGGTCTCGTGCGACACGGAGAGCCGACCCGCGACGGTCGAGTTGCGGTCGATGATGAGCTCCACCTCGGCCGAGATCGCGGTCACTGTCGTCACCCTCCCGACCAGGATGGGAGCCTGTTCGGATCCCGTGACCACCGGTTGATCTCGCTCCACTCCGCTGTCGGATCCCCTGTTGATGGTGATCGTGTACCGGAAGTTCGAGACACCGTTCGCGATGACCACCGCAGGGACCGACGCCGGCGTGAGGCTCTCCTTCAAACCCAAGAGGTTCGACAGCTGTTCGATCTGACTCTGTTGATCGGTCCCTGCCGCGATCTCCGCGCGCGCAGCGTCCAACTCGCTCTGCAGACGCTGGTTCTCGTTCTCGACGGAGGGCAGGTGGACCAGGCCGCTGAAGAAGTCGCCGATGGGTCGAGTCACCGTGGTCACCGCCTCCTGCAGGGGAGCCATGGCGGCGAGCGCCGTGCGCCCGAGGCCCGCCAGCGGGCCGCTCTCGCCCTCGCGGTAGTCGAGCGTGATGACGGCGAGCGAGATGGACACGAGGACGACGACCAAGAGCCGTGTGCTTCGGGGGTGCTGCCGGGAGACCACGAAGGCTACCGCCGGGAGGGGCTCACCAGGACACGCTGCAGTACCTCGAACTCCTCCAGGCACTTGCCCGAACCGAGCACGACGGCCTGGAGCGGAGCGTCGGCTATCCGGACCGGCATGCCGGTCTCGTGCCGCAACCGCTTGTCCAAGCCGCGGAGGAGCGCGCCGCCGCCCGTGAGGATGATCCCGCTATCCATGATGTCGGCGGAAAGCTCCGGGGGGGTTCGATCGAGCGTGGTCTTGATGGCATCGATGATGGCGTTCACCGGCTCCTCGATCGCGCGCCGGATCTCCTCAGCGCTGATCGTGATGGTCTTCGGCAATCCGCTGACGAGGTCGCGGCCCTTGATCTCGGCGACGAGCTCCTCGGGCATCGGGAACACCGATGCGATCGCGAGCTTGATGGCTTCCGATGTCCGCTCGCCCAACAGGAGCGAGTACTCCTTCTTCACGTGCTGGATGATCGCTTCATCCAGCTCGTCGCCGCCGATGCGGATGCTCGTCGACGTTACGATGCCGCCGAGCGAGATGACGGCGACCTCGGTGGTGCCACCACCGATGTCGACGACCATGTTCCCGGTCGGCTCGTGGATGGGAAGCCCAGCGCCGATCGCAGCCGCCATGGGCTCCTCGATGATGTAGGCGCGGCGTGCGCCCGCCGCGATGGTGGCTTCCTCGACGGCGCGCTGCTCCACCCCGGTGATACCGGAGGGCACGCAGACGACCACGCGCGGCTTGGCGAGAAGCCGGCGCTTGTGCACCTTCTGGATGAAGTAGCGCAGCATCTTCTCCGTCACGTCGAAGTCCGCGATGACGCCGTCCTTCAACGGACGAACCGCCTGGATGTGACTCGGCGTGCGGCCGATCATGCGCTTGGCCTCGGACCCGACGGCGAGCACGGCTCCGCTAAGGGTGTTGATCGCCACCACGGAAGGTTCGTTCAGGACGACACCACGACCACGCACGTACACGAGCGTGTTCGCCGTCCCGAGGTCGACCGCCATGTCGCGACCAAGGAACCCGAGCACCCCCTCCGTCCCCTGTTGCCGGGACGTGGGGGAAGAAGATCGTTGGAGACCATCGGCCATGGGCTCAGTGGCCATTCAACAGGAGTCGCTCAGCCGTGGCAACCTGTGCGGATGCACAACAGCGACAAGACCGCGGCTGTCGTCTTCCCCGGGCAGGGCTCGCAGTTCGCGGGGATGGCCGACCCGTGGACACAACATCCAGTGGGAAGGAGCGTGCTGGATGAGGCGTCCGAGGCCATCGGACGGGATGTCGCGGCGGGCTGTCGAGACGAGGCGTCGCTCGCCACGACCGAGTTCGTGCAACCGGCGTTGCTCGCCTGCGCGGTGGCGGCGTTCCGCGTGCTCGAGGCAGAAGGCGTCGTGTTCGGGGGAGCGGCGGGCCATTCGCTCGGCGAGTTCGCCGCCCTCGTGGGGGTCGGTGTCATCGGTCTGGACGAGGTGCTGGACGTCGTGATGATCCGGGGCCGGGCGATGCAGCGAGCCGGGGAGGAACGTCCGGGGACCATGGCCGCGTTGCTCGGGATCGACGCGGCGCAAGCTGCGGCGCTCTGCGACGAGGCGCGCGACGATGACGTATTGGTCGTCGCGAACGAGAACTCGTCGGTGCAGGTCGTGATCTCAGGATCGATCCCCGCGATCGAGCGAGCGGAGACGCTGGCGAAGGAACGGAGGATCCGCACGGTCCGCCTGAACGTCGCGGGCGCGTTCCACTCCGCGTTGATGGAGCCCGCCGTTGCTCCGATCGTGGACCGGCTGGCGTCCATCGAATTCGGCACTCCGCGGTTCCCGATCGCCGAGAACGTCGCCGGCGCGCTCGTGGACGATCCCGACGAGCTGCGCGCGCTCCTGGGACGCCACGTCGTGTCGCCCGTTCGATGGGAGTCGTGCGTTCGGGCGCTCTCGGACGCCGGCGCGACGGTCTTCATCGAGGCCGGGCCTGGCGACGTGCTGACCAAGCTCGCGAAGCGCGTGGTCCCCGAAGCGAGCGCGGTGGCGGTCGGCTCACCCGAGGCCGCGGCGGCGCTCGTCCAAGCGTGAGGGTCCCGGATGGCGGTGGTGTTGAGCTGGGCACGCTATCCTCGGCGTCGTGACCCGACATGCCACCATCGCCGGCGTCGGCTCGTTCCTACCCGACAACCGGATCCCGAACTCGTACTTCGAATCGCTGGTGGACACGAGCGACGAGTGGATCGTGGAGCGGACCGGCATCCGATCCAGGAACTTCGCGGCCGAGGACGTGACGGCGTCGGATCTGGCCGTCGAGGCTGCCACGTCGGCGCTCGACGCGGCCGGCATCCTGGCCGATCAGATCGACCTGATCGTGTGCGCGACGCTGTCCGGGGACACACCGATCCCGTCCACCGCGGTCTGGGTGCAGCGGAAGATGGGCATGACCTGCCCGGCGTTCGACGTGAACGCGGCGTGCGCAGGCTTCTCGTACGCGATGTCGACCGCGACGGCGTTCGTGGAGTCCGGCGCGGCCGACACAGTGCTCGTGATCGGCGCCGAGGTGCTGTCGAAGATGCTCGACATGACCGACCGAACCGTGTGCATCTTGTTCGGCGACGGTGCGGGCGCGGTCGTGTTGCGGGCCGGAGACGCCCCGGGGGTGATCGACTCGGTGCTCGGCGCCGACGGCACGACGGCAGAGGTGCTGATCATCCCGGCCGGGGGTTCGGCACGACCGGCCTCGGCGGAGACGGTCGCGGCACGCGACCACTCGATCCGCATGCCGGGAGGCCGCGAGGTCTTCAAACGCGCGGTGGTCGAGATGGCGGGCGCGTGCCGCGAGCTGCTCGAGAAGTCCGGCTACACCGCCGACGACGTCAACCTGTTGATCCCGCATCAGGCGAACGCCAGGATCATGCTCGCCGTCGCGGAACGGCTGGGTATCACGGGAGATCGCGCCGTCGTCGACGTCGAGGAGGTCGGGAACACATCGGCCGCCTCGATCCCGATCGCGCTCGACCGGGCGTGGAGGGCGGGTCGGATCCACGATGGCGACCTCATCTTGCTCACATCGTTCGGGGCGGGGCTCGCCTGGGGAGCGAACCTCGTGCGCTGGAACATCCCGGAGCCCGCATGACGCGCCACGTGGCAGTGGTCACCGGAGGCTCGAGAGGGCTCGGTCGCGCGTGCGCGGTGGCGCTCGCCGAGACGGGATGGAGCGTGGCGATCGGCTACCGATCGAGCGAGACCGACGCGAAGGAGACCGTCGCCGCGCTTGAGGGCGCCGGGAAGCCGGGTCTGGCCGTCTATCTGGACATCACCGACGAGTCGAGCGTGCAGGAGGCGTTCCGGCGCATCAGCGCCGAGGTGGGCCCGGTCACCGGCCTGGTCAACAACGCCGGCTTCTCGCAGGACGGCCTGCTGGTGAAGTACTCGATGGACACGTACGACCGTGTGATGGCGACGAACGTTCGCGGGTCATTCCTGTGCACGCAGGCCGCGCTGCGAGGCATGCTCCGTGCCAAGTGGGGACGGATCGTGAACATGTCCTCCGCCGTCGCCCTGCACGGCAACGCCGGCCAGACCGTGTATGCCGCGACGAAGACCGCGCTGCTCGGCCTGACCACGTCGCTCGCCCGCGAGGTCGGTGCGAAGGGCATCACGGTGAACGCCGTCTGCCCGGGGTTGGTCGACACCGACATGACGTCCCACCTGGATGAGAAGGCGCGCGCGCACTACGTGGATCAGACACCGGTCGGACGGACTGCGACCCACGAGGAGGTCGCCGCGGTCGTTCGCTTCCTGATGTCGGACGAAGCGTCCTACGTGAACGGAGCCGTGATCCCCGTCGACGGCGGCCTCACGGCGTAGTCGAGGCGGCGGTCCGCCGTCTACGCTCCTGCGGATAGAGCTCATGCGAATCAAGGAGGGGAACGGATGGATCGTTCGGAGATCGAGGTAAGGGTCAAGAAGGTGCTCGCAGAACAGCTGGCCGTCGACGAGGCACAGGTCGTCGCCGACGCCCGGTTCGCCGAGGACCTGAACGCCGACTCGCTCGACCTGGTGGAAGCGGTGCTCGCGCTCGAAGAGGAGTGGAGCATCGAGATCCCAGAGGACGAGATGGAGAGCGTGAAGACGGTCGGCCAAGCCATCGACATGGTCGCGTTGAAGTTGGGGGTTTCCTAAGACGCTCGCATCCGCGGAACGCCGCAAAGTCGTCATCACCGGGCTCGGCCCCGTGACGCCCGTCGGCACAGGCGTCGATGAGTTCTGGCAGGGGCTCGCGGGCGGGCGCAACGGCGTCCGGACGATCACGCGGTTCCCGATCGACGACCTACCGGTGACCGTCGCGGGCGAGGTCGACTTCGACCCGCTCGATCACCTGGACCCGAAGGAAGCACGTCGAACGGATCGATTCACGCAGTTCGGCATGGCCGCGGCCAAGCTGGCGTGGGCCGACGCCGGCAACCCGCAGATCGTTGCCGAGCGCGGCGGCGTGATCTTCGCCACGGGGATCGGCGGCATCGAGACGCTGCTGAACCAGTACGACGT
>CAZDXK010000059.1:0-7728 GCA_964509215.1 uncultured Actinomycetes bacterium
GACGGTCGCCGTTTCGGTGGTCGCCGGTGTCTTCGCGATGATCTCGGCGATCCCCAGCCTGGCACCCTTCAAGGTGGAGCTCGCCGTCGGTTTCGTCGTGCTGATCACGCTGACGAACCTGCGTGGCGTCCGCGAATCGGGCACGCTCTTCGCCGTTCCGACCTACGCGTTCATCGTATCGATCTTCACGCTGCTGATCGTCGGTCTCGCCCGATGCGCATTCGGCGCGTGTCCCGTCGTGACCGAGCATCTCGCCGCGGCGCCCGAGCTCGCCAAGATGGCTGCCCCCGTCGGGCTGTTCGTGATCCTGCATGCGTTCTCATCCGGTGCCACGGCGCTCACCGGCGTCGAGGCCATCTCCGACGGCGTGCCCGCGTTCCGTCACCCCCGGGCGAAGAACGCCGCGCAGACGCTCGCCATCATGGGCACCATCTCGGTCACGATGTTCCTCGGCATCTCGTTCCTCGCTACCCATATCGACGGGATCACCGTCAGCGAGGAGGGTTCCGTCGTCGGGCAGATCTCTCGCGCCGTGTTCCACGGGGGTCCGATCTTCTACATCGTTCAGTTCTTCACGAGCGCGATCCTGATCCTGGCCGCGAACACGGCGTATCAGGACTTCCCGCGGTTGTCGTCGATCCTTGCCCGTGATCGATTCATGCCGCGGCAGTTCGGCAACCGGGGTGACCGGCTCGTCTTCTCCAACGGCGTGATCGTGCTGGGGACCCTGGCGAGCGTCCTCATCGTCGTATTCGACGCCGATCTGAACCGGCTGATCCAGCTCTACGTGGTCGGCGTGTTCACCGCGTTCACGCTGTCCCAGACGGGCATGATCCGCCACTGGCTGAAGGAGAAGCACAAGGGGCCGGGGGCGCAGAAGGGCTGGCGCCGCTCCATCGTCATCAACTCTGTCGGCGCCGTGTCGACCTTCGTCGTGCTCTGCATCGTCTCGTTCACGAAGTTCCTCGAGGGCGCCTGGATCGTGTTCGTGGCGGTGCCCGTCATCATGTTCGCGTTCATCTCGGTTCACCGTCACTATTCCGCGGTCATGACTCAGCTCCGCCGGGGAACCGTGCGTCCGGGGGACCTCGGCTCGAACCACGTGATCCTCCTTGTGCGCGACCTGGACCCGGCCACAGCGGAGGCTCTCGGGTATCTCCGGTCGTTCCGCCCGGTGGAGGTGCACGCGGTGTACCCGGTCTCAGACGGCGCCGTCCCGCCCGAAGTTCAGGATCGCTGGCGCGCGTTCGCCGGCGGCGGCCCGGACCTCGAACCGCTCGCGTGTCGCGGCGACGACCTGCTGGGCGCGATGCGGACCTACCTGAAGGCGATCGAGCGCGCACCCTCCGATTTCGTCACCGTCATCGTGCCCGAGGTGATCCGCGAAGGCCTGGTCGCCTACCTCCTGCGGAACCGGAACCTGGTTCAGCTCAAGGCGGGGCTGCTCCGCGAGGCCAACGTCGTCGTAACGGACGTTCCGGTGGTCGTCGAGGACGGAGCGGCCGCGGGGGTGGACGCCCGTCCGCTGATCCCCCAGCGCACCGTGACACTCGTCTTCGTCTCCAACGTGAACGATGCGACGATCCGCGCCGTGAACTACGCTCGATCGCTCGGCGCGGCCGAGACGCGGGCGGTCTACTTCGAGCTCGACCCGGAAGCCGTCAACGCCAACCGGCTGGAGCAAGAGTGGTTCGATTCGCAGATGGGGATCCCGTTGGACATCGTCGAGGCTCCCTTCCGCGACCTCACGGGCCCGATGGTCGACGAGGTTCGCCGCTTCACCGCCCGTCCAGATACGGTCGTGAACGTGGTGATCCCCGAGTTCGTGATCAGCAAGTGGCGCCACCTGATCCTGCACAACATGAACGCGTTGTTCATCAAGCGGCTCTTCCTGTTCGAGGAGCGGGCAGCGCTCACGAGCGTGCCGTTCCCGCTCGACGATCCGCGCGCTGCGCGCGCCGCCGAGGCCCGGGCGTCGGAGGGTTCCTAAACGTGGACCGCGCGGCCGCCGTCGGGTTCTGTCGTAAGAAGTGCCTGAAGGAGACCACGGTCCGGCATCTGATCTCCGTCGAGGGTGTGATGCGGGCGCTCGCCGGCCGGTTCGATGAGGACGAGAACCTCTGGGCGCTCACCGGGCTCTTCCACGACCTGGACCAGGATCACACAGGAGATGACGGGCTGGGGCACGCCGAACTGGCGGCGTCGTGGCTCCGCGAAGAAGGCGTCGATGAGCGCATCGTGAACGGGGTGCTCGCGCACGCCTACGAGGCGTATCGCACGGACCTGATGTCCCGGGCCGTGGTGCACGCCGACGCCGTCGCCGGCCTACTCGTCGCGTCCGCGCTCGTCCGTCCCGAGAAGGCCGTCGGGATGAAGGTCTCGTCCGTCAAGAAGAAGCTCAAAGAGAAGGCGTTCGCTCCGGGAGTGAACCGCCAGGAGATCACCGACGTCGAGGAGTCGATCGGTCTGCCGCTCGAGGACTTCCTCGCCGTCTCGATCCAGGGGCTCCAGTCGGTTGCCGCCGAGATCGGCCTATCCGGCGACGTGCCGGAGGATGAGGCACAGGGCGAGGAGGGACCGTGAACATCAGACCGGCCACGCAGGACGACGTCGAGTTCCTGCAGAAGATGCTCTACGAGGCCGCCCGGTGGAACCCCGACTGGCCCCGTGAGTCCCTTGAGGAGGTCCTCGCCGACCCGATGACCACGCGGTACCACGAGGGTTGGGGCAGGCCCGGGGATGCGGGAGTGATCGCGGAGCTCGACGACGTGCCCGTCGCCGCGGCTTGGTACCGGCTCTTCACTGCGGACGCACCGGGCTACGGGTTCGTGGACGAGAAGATCCCGGAGCTCGGTATCGCGGTCGAGCCGCTCCACCGCCGCAAGGGCATCGGCGGCACGTTGCTCCGGGCTCTCATGGTGCAGGCGCGCGAGGAGGGGTTCCAGGCGCTCTCGCTCTCCGTCGCCGTGCACAACCGCTCGAGGATGATGTACCAGCGGGTGGGGTTCGAACGCCTCGCGGAAGACGACGGCGGCTCCTGGATCATGGTGGTGAACCTTTGAGCGACGGGCGCGTTTACGGCTCCGCGCGCTCGGAGGACCGCGCCCGGTCCAGGGCCGCGTACTCCTCGCGGACCTGACGCCACCTCCGGACGACCCACCACACGCCTCCGACGACGATGACGGCGGCGATCGCCCAGGCGACCGGTTGGATCACCTTCTCCGCCGCCTCCCAGTTGTCGCCCAAGACGTAGCCGATCCAGGCCAGGGCGAACGTCCATGGCAGACAGCCGAGAACGGTGTAGACGGTGAACTTCACGACGTTCATGCGCGCGACACCGGCCGGCACGCTGATGAACGTCCGAACGACCGGGAGCAGGCGCGAGACGAAGACCGTGACGTCGCCGTGGCGCTCGAACCAAGCGTGAGCTCGATCGACCTCGTGGGGGCGGACCAACAGGTACCTGCCGAACCGATCCACCAACGGCCTTCCTCCCACGGCGCCGGCCCAGTAGGCGAGCCACGATCCCACGACGTTGCCCGCGGTGCCGGCCATGACCACCCAGAACAGGTCGAGCTCCTGACCCGAGGCGACGAACCCGGCGCTGGCGAGCGCTCCTCCGAACAGCATCGTGACTTCGGACGGGATCGGGATACATGCCGACTCCAGGAGCATGAGGATGAAGATGGCCAGGTAGCCGTACCGAACGATCTCGTTCGTGACGAAGTCGGTGAAGAGGGCGAGCACGTTGCTCCATCCGGCCGGGGGGAGGTCCGAGCGTAGCAGCGCCGGCGGGAATATCGGCCTGCCGGGCGGTGTTCGAGCCGGTGTCGAAGCCACTCGCCGGCGCCCGACGCTCCACGTCGCCGGCGACCGCGGTGGTACCTTCGCCGCCAGGGGATGTCGTTTGACACCCTTTCCCCGAGCCCAGTAAAGGTTCCTCGCGTATGCCGAAAACCCTGGTCGTGGTCGAATCGCCCGCCAAGGCGAAGACGATCGAGAAGTACCTGGGCGGTGACTACACCGTCCGGGCTTCCTACGGGCATATCCGCGACCTGCCGAAGAGCCAGCTCGGTGTGGACGTCGAGCACGACTTCGAGCCCGCGTACATGGTCCCCGAGGAGTCGGAGCGCCACGTGCGGGAGTTGAAGTCTGCCCACAAGAAGGCGGACGACCTGGTCCTCGCGACGGACTACGACCGCGAGGGCGAGGCGATCGCCTTCCACGTGGCGACGATCCTGGGTGTCTCGCCCGATGTGGCCAAGCGTGTGACGTTCACCGAGATCACGAAGGACGCCATCCTCGAGGCGTTCCGCGAACCCCGGGAGATCGACATGAAGCTCGTCGACGCGCAGCAGGCCCGCCGCGTCCTCGACCGCCTGGTCGGCTACCGGATCTCGCCGCTGCTGTGGAAGCGCGTCCGCCCGGGGCTCTCGGCGGGACGCGTCCAGTCCGTCGCCGTCCGTCTGATCGTCGAGCGGGAACGTGAGATCCAGGCGTTCAACCCGGTCGAGTACTGGAGCGTCGACGTCCGCCTCACGCCCGAAGGCGACCTTCAGCCGTTCCTCGCTCGCTTGGTCGAGATCCCCGAGGGAAAGGTCGCGCCCTCGCCCGACAAGAAGGGTGTGCATCTCGGGGCGGGGGCAGACGCGGCTCCGCATGTCGAGCGTCTGAACCGCGCCTCGTACCGGGTCGTGAAGGTCGAGCGCAAGGAGCGCAAGCGCTCGCCGGCCCCGCCGTTCACCACCTCCACCCTGCAGCAGGAGGCGGCTCGCAAGCTCGGGTTCTCTGCGCGCAAGACCATGACGCTCGCCCAACGCCTGTACGAGGGCGTAGACCTTCCGGGCGAGGGGACCGTCGGGTTGATCACCTATATGAGGACCGACTCCCTGAACATCGCCGACTCCGCGCTCCGGGAGATCGCCGAGCTGGTCAAGACCGGATTCGGCCCGACGTATGCGCTCGACGAGCCGCGGCGGTACAAGTCCCGCTCGCGGAACGCGCAGGAAGCGCACGAGGCCGTCCGCCCGACCTCCGTGCTTCGCACGCCCGAGCTGATGAGCCGGGCCCTCGAACCCGACCAGTTGCGGCTCTATCGCCTGATCTGGCAGCGCACGGTCGCGACGCAGGTTGCCGACGCTCGTTTCGACCAGGTGGGGATCGACATCGAGGCCGTCGCCGCAGCGCCTGCTCAGGACGGGGCGGCCGGTGACGTGCGATACGGGTTGCGCGCCACGGGTCAGACGCTCGTGTTCGACGGGTTCATCCGTATCTACAAAGAGGGGCGCGACGATCAGGCCGATCCCGACGCGGAGTCGACGCTGCCGGAGCTCACCGTGGAGCAGGTCCTGCGGATGCTGGAGGTGCTGCCGGAACAGCACTTCACGCAGCAGCCCCCCCGTTTCTCCGAGGCGTCGCTCGTGAAGACGCTCGAGGAGCTCGGGATCGGCCGCCCCTCCACGTACGCGTCGATCATCTCGACGATCCAGGACCGCGGGTACGTCCGTTTGGAGGACAAGCGCTTCTATCCCGAAGACGTCGGCATGGTCGTGACCGACAAGCTCATCGAACACTTCCCCGACGTCGTCGACGTCAACTTCACCGCACACATGGAAGACGAGCTCGACGACATCGCCGAAGGCGGGATCGGGTGGACCCAGGTGCTGCACGAGTTCAACGGGCCGTTCGAGCGGGCGCTCGAGAAGGCCGAGCACTCGTTCGAGCGCTACGAGGAGGAGCTGGACGAGCTCTGCCCGCTCTGTCCCAAGGAGGGCCGCGAGCCGGGCAAGCTCCAGGTCAAGCTCGGCCGGTTCGGCAAGTTCATCGGCTGCCCGAACTATCCGGAGTGCCGCTACATCCGCAACATGGACGGGAGCGAACGTCCGGAGCCTGTGCTCCTGGACGAGACCTGTCCCGAGTGCGGGGTCCACAAGCTGCAGGAGCGGGTCGGCCGGTTCGGTCCGTTCGTAGGCTGCAGCGGCTACCCCGAGTGCCGCTACATCCGGAAGGACCCGCCGGTCACGACCGGGGTCATGTGCCCCGAGTGCAAGCAGGGAGAGCTGGTTGAGCGGAAGAACCGGTTCGGTGCGCCGTTCTACAGCTGCGACCGCTATCCGGAGTGCACGCTCGCGGTGAGCAACCCGCCGATCAAGGATCGTCCCTGCCCGGAGTGCGGTTCGCTCCTCCTGCAGCGGCCGAAGAGCGTCAAGTGCTGGAACTGCGGCGCAGAGCTCGATGTGGACTTCCACGTGACGAAGGAAGGCGATCCCGAGGCCGAGGCGGCGATGCGCGCCGCCAAGGCGGCCGCGCGCGAGGCGCGAGCGAAGGCGAAGAAGAAGCCGGCGGCCAGGAAGATGGCAGCCAAGAAGACCGCCGCGAAGCGGAAGACCGCCGCGAAGCGCAAGCCTGCTGCGAAGAAGGAACCGACGGTCAAGCGGGTGAGCGCTCCCGCCGCCGGCGCCGCGGCGCTCGCCGCCGTGCCCGACGTGCCCGAGGCCTAGCGGCTCGTGTCCAGCGTCGCCGACGAGGTCGCCGCGCTCCGCGGAACCAAGTCGGCCACCCTCAAGGACCTCCTGACCCACCCTGGGTTCTCCCGCCTGCTTGCGGCGATGACGGTGTCGTCCCTGGGCGACTGGGTCGGGTTCGTCGCGGTGACGTCGCTTGTCGCCCGGCTGTCCGGAAGTACCGCGGCCGCCGGCCTGGCGGTGGGCGGAGTGATGACGGCGCGCATGCTGCCGGCCATCCTGTTCGGCCCGCTCGCGGGTGTGCTCGTCGACAGGATCGATCGCAAGCGGATCATGATCGTCGCCGACCTCTCGCGCGGCATCCTGTACGGGTCCATGGCGTTCGTGGGCGAGCTGTGGCTGATCTTCCTGCTGTCGTTCGTGATCGAGTGCTTCTCCTTGCTCTGGTCGCCGGCGCGCGACGCGTCGTTGCCCAACCTGGTCCCACGCCGCCAACTCGCCAACGCGAACTCGATCGGCCTCGTGAGCACGTACGGGACGCTCCCGCTGGGGGGAGCGATCTTCGCGCTATTGGCCGCCCTCAGCACGTGGGTCGGTGTCCCCAGGCCGGAGACGTTCGCGCTCCTGCTCGACGGGGCCACGTTCGCCTTCTCTGCGCTGATGGTGAGCGGGGTGCCGATCCGCACGTCGGTGGGGAGCCGCTCGATGGGCAAGTACGACCTGTCGCGCGTCTGGCGCGACGTAGGCGACGGCGTGAGGTTCCTCCGCGAGGACTCGATCGCGTCGGCGATGACGGGGGGCATCTGCATCGCGTTCGCGGCGGTGGGGGCCGTCCTTGCGATCGGGCCGATCTTCGTGAACAAGACGCTCTCGGACGGCGGCACCGCCGGGTGGGGGATCGTGGTGGTGGCGTTCGGCGTGGGGATGGCCATCGGCATGGCCGGGACGAACGCGGTCGCCAAGATCGTCGAGCGCGACCTGACGTTCGTCTGGTCGCTGGTGGCCGCCGCCGCGACGCTCCTCGTGCTGGCCGCCATGCCCAACCTGGGGCTCGCGGCCGTCGTCACGGTGTGGCTCGGCGTGTTCTGCGGACTGGCGTGGGTCAGCGGCTACACGCTGCTGCAGGAGAACGTGGAGGACGATTTCCGAGGCCGAACGTTCGGTTCGCTCACCGTCCTCTCGCGGTTAGGGCTCTTCCTGTCCCTCACCGTCTTCCCTATCCTGTCGAGCGTCTATGGCGACTACCAGTTCGAGGTCGGCGGCC
>CAZDXK010000060.1:0-7671 GCA_964509215.1 uncultured Actinomycetes bacterium
CGCGATGGTCGAACGGCACCCCGAACGCATCGAACTCCGTCCGGTTCCATCCGGCTCCCAACCCGAGGACGAGCCGACCGCCGCTCACCTCGTCGATGGTCGCGGCCATCTTGGCGAGGATCGCCGGGGGATGGAATCCCGCACACGCCACCAGCGGACCGACCTTCACCCGCTGGGTCACCGCCGCGAGTCCCCCTAGGAGCGTCCAGGCTTCCCACGGACCCCGCTCGGGTCGTCCGTCGTCCCGGTAGAGCAGATGGTCGCCGAGCCAGATGGAGTCGAACCCGGCGTGCTCGGCCGCACGCGCCATGGCGACGTACTCCGGCCAACGCACGCCACGCTCGACCTCGGGGAGTTGGATCCCGATACGCAGCGGCCGCGGCACGGTGGGCAGTATGCCCGGGTGCCGCGGCCGCCGTCTCGCAGGGGGGGCCTGCGAGTGGTCGTGTTACTCGTCCACGACGACGGTGCTCGTCGGTGCGGTCATGACCTGCCGCGGTCCGAAGAACCCGGCGATCAGGGTCACGACGCCGCCCGCTAGGGCCATCCACGCGCCGGCGCCGATCGTGTCGTCAGCCGACGAGCGATAGACCTCGATCGCGAACAGAACGAAACCAACCACCGCCACCGCTCCCGCTAGCCTGGTCAGCCAGCCGGTCCCGATCGCGAGACCGACAACCGCCACCAAGCCGACCACGATCATCACGAACCCCGCCGTGGCGACGAACGTTCCTGTCGATCGGAAACTCGTCGTCCAGAACGCCTGCATGTCGAGCTTCGTGCCCTGGATCGACCGCGTCCAATCCGAGAACGCTCCCACGATGAGACCGGCCGCTCCCAGGAGCGTCAACGCGATGCGCGCCCCGATCCCGGCGGCGGTTCCGCTGGTCGTGCTGTAGGTCGTCGTCATTCGACCACCTCCTCGGCAGGGGTGTTCCCAACTCCGAGGCTCGTCACACCTCGCCGATCAGGTCGTCTCGGGCGCGGGCGTGTCAGCGCTCAGGAACGGACGATCTTGGCGTGGAACAGGTGACCGCAGTTCGTGCACTTCATGTTCACGCGCGCGCCGGGTCCCGCGTGCGTGAACGGCTGGGTCTTGGGGGATCCGCAGTGTGGACAGTCGGGACGCGGGGGCGGGAGCTTTCGCTCGTCCTGCGTCACGTCGGGTCGTGTCCTTCCGTTCCTTTGGCCGTTTTCCTTGGCCACGTCATCGGCGGGGGGATGAACGACCCCGCGCCCCGACAGATTACCCGCGCCGACGCGCGGCGGGCTCGAACCACCAGGGGGTGAAGCCGCGATCGTTGTCGTCCACGAGCGTCCCGGGCGGCACCACTTCGTCGATCGCGTCCAGGGTGGCGGCGTCCAGACGCACGTCCGCGCCGGCGAGGAGGTCGTCCAACTGCTCGATCCTCCGTGGGCCAACGATGGCCGACGTGACCGCCGGATGGGCGAGTGTGAAGGCGACCGCCATGTGGGCCATGGAGGCGCCCGCGTCCGCCGCGACCTTGGAAAGCGTCTCGACCAGGTCGAGCTTCCGCTGGATCTCGGGCCGCGAGAGGTCGAACTGCGCCGCGATGTACGGCCCGCGCTCTTTCCCGCGGGTCGCCCTCGCCTCCGGCGAGTCGTCGAAGCCGTCGCGCCGATAGCGACCGGTGAGCCAGCCGCGTGCGAGGGGGCTCCACACCAGCACCCCCATCCCCAGCTCCTGCGCGACGGGGAGCACGTCGTGCTCGATGTGACGCACGAAGATCGAGTACGGCGGCTGCTCGGTGCGGAACCCCGACAGACCTCGTCGATCGGCCACCCACTGGGCCTCGACGAGCTGCCATCCGGGGAACGTCGACGAGCCGAAGTATCGGATCTTCCCCTGGCGCTGCAGGTCGGTGAGCGCGGAGAGGGTGTCCTCGACGGCGGTCTCGCCCTCGGGCCGGTGCACCTGATAGAGGTCGATATGATCGGTGCCCAGCCGACGCAAGCTTTCCTCGACGGCTCGCATGATCCACAGTCGGGAGTTCCCCCGCTGGTTCTGTCCGCCACCCATGGGATTGTGGAACTTGGTCGCCAGCACGACGTCGTCGCGGATGGAGCCCTTCAAGGCCAGGCCGACGATCTCTTCGGAGCGCCCCTCCGAGTACATGTCTGCGGTGTCGATGAAGTTGATCCCGCCGTCGATCGCACGATGCACGATCCGAGCGCAGTCCTCTGCGTCGTCGTTGCCCCACTTGCCGAACATCATGGTGCCGAGGCAATGGGTGCTGACCCGCACCCCGGTGCTGCCGAGCGTCCGGTACTCCATGCGATCCTCCCACTCCCTACGTCGAGCCGGTGCTGTCCATCGCGGCCAAGAGTCGGACGACCGAGCCGCGCAGGCCGTGTTCCTCCGCGAGGGCGTGCAGGGCATCGTCGCTCCGCGACCCCGCCCAGACCTCGACCGGACACCCGACCTCGATCGGCACCAGCTTGCGCATCGCCGTCAGGTAATCCTGCGCCTCGCGGAGTCGGGCGCGGAGCCCCGCCTTGCCCTTCAGAGGTCCGATCCGAGGCTCGTCGCTCGCGGCGTCGGCGAGCAGCTCGTCGAGCGACCCATACGTCTGGATCAGCGCACGGGCCGTCTTCTCACCGACGCCCTGCACGCCGGGAAGCTCGTCGGACGGATCGCCGCGTAGGATCGCGAACTCCGCGTATCGCGAGGCCGGGACGTGGTACTTCTCGAGCACCGCCGCCTCGTCCAGCTCCAGCAGCTCCGAGACGCCTCGCACCGTGAACAGCAGCCGGACCGAGGGATCGCGCACCAGCTGGATCAGGTCGCGATCGCCCGAGACCATCTCGAACCGGTCGTCGTCGCGGGCGTCGGCGCACAGGGCCCCGATCGCATCCTCCGCTTCCCACGTCGGCGCCTGCGCCTGGCGCATGCCCGTCAGGTCGAGCACGCGGCGCAGCAGAGCGAACTGTTCGGTGAGCTCCTTCGGCTCGACCGGCCGGTTCGCCTTGTAGCCCGGATAGAGCTGTGTCCGAACCGTGGGGCGCCAGTCGTGGTCGTACACGTGCACGACCTCGTCGGGCCACCGGTTCGCGATCAACCGGGTGACCATGTCCAGGTAGCCGACGACGGCACCGACGGACGTGCCGTCCGGCGCATGCATGACGTCGCGGAGCGCGAAGTACGACCGGTACCCCAGGCTGGATACGTCGAGCAGCAACCGATGGGTCACGGCGGCAGACTAGCGAACGGCGTTGGTAGCGTCGGGGCCATGACACGACGGGGCGCCCGTACCGAGGATGCCCGCCAGACAGCCGGCATCCTCGCCGTTTCTCTCACGACCGTGGTATGGGGGCTCGCCCCCTTGATCGTGAAGCAGGCCCGGATGCCCGTGCTCACGTTCGCCGCGTACCGGTTGTGGGCCGGCGTCGCGATCTTCGCCGTGGTGTTCGCGGTCACCGGCAGGCGACTGACGTGGGCGACGCTCCGGACGTGCGCGCTCGGCGGGGTGATCTTCACGGCCGACGTCGCGTGCAGCTTCCTGGCGTTCCGGCTGACGAGCGTCGCGGACGCCACGATCATCGGGGCGCTCGCTCCAGTCTTCATCATGATCGGCGCGGCCCGTTGGTTCGGCGAGCGCGTGGGACGCCGGGACCTGGTGTTCGTCGCGATCTCGTTCACGGGAGTCGCCCTCGTCGCGATCGGATCCGCCGGTACGCCGGCGTTCGATGCTCGGGGCGATCTATTCGCGTTCGTCAGCGTGTTCACGTGGACCGCGTACTGGCTCTTCTCCAAGCGGGCGCGGGCCAGTGTGGGAGCCCTCGAGTACATGACGAACGTCATCCTGGTCGCGGCGTTCCTGATGACGGTGCTCGCGCTCGTGTCGGGGGAGGGTATGTCGCCACCGCCTCGAGCCATGGACTGGCTCTGGATCTGGGTGGTTGCGCTCGGGGCTGGCGCGATCGGCCACGTGCTGCTCGCGTGGTCTCACCGCCACGTCGAGGCGTGGCTGGGTTCGCTCATCACCCAATGCATGCCGGTGGTCAGCTCGGTCGCCGCCTTGGTGCTGCTGGATGAGTCGCTCACCCCGCTCACGCTCGTCGGGGGTCTGACCGTCCTTGCGGCTACGGCGGCGATCTTGGTGCGGTCGCGCACGCGGGGTGCCGGCGACGCGTTCGAGGCACCCGAGACGCCCGCTCCGGCCGGGTGAACCTCAGCCCACGCCCGCGGCTGCCTCGGCCTGCGAGGCGCACGATGACGCGCCGCCACCGTCGGCCACCGCTAGCCACTCGGTGAGGATCGGAGCGATCAGGTTCGCCATCAGGCTTTCCTGGCCCGGCGCCGGATGCACTCCGTCCGAGGTCAGCTCATCGTCGCTCACGAACGCGTCCCAGTCGGCCACGACGGCGTTGGGGTACTGCGACACGAGCCCGTGGATATGGATGTTCACTCCGGGGATGTTCTCGAGCGGGCCGTGCGCGGTCTGCCATATCACCAGAGGCACATGCTTGAGCGCGTCGAGCATGACGATGCCGTTCTCCCGGAACGTGACCGGGTCGGCGTCGTTCGTCCCGAGCTCGATCACCACGACGTCGGGCCGGGCCGCCGCCTGGGCCGCAGCCGCGGTCAGTGCGGAGCTCGTCCCACGGCCGATGAACGTGTCGAAGCCGATCGACCAGCCGGGGAGGGCTTCGAGGATCGAGGACTCCGCGCCGTCGGCGATGGAGTCGCCGATGACGAACGCCGTCGGTAGATCGCTCGCGCCCAGGCGGGGGAGTCGCAGCCACCGTTCCACGGTGTCGTCGCGTGCGACGTAGAGCGTCTTCGGGTCACCGAAGACGCCGAACACCTGCATATCGCCACCGTCGCCGAGCGGGAACGCGTCCGTCGGCAGCGCGTCCATCGGGGTCGCCCAGCGCTCGCCGATGAACCGTTCAGGTGCCCGGCGCGTTCCCGCGCCGATCTCGATCACGACAGGTTCGTCCGGCGAACACCGGAAGCCGAGCAATCGTTCAGGTGACACGCAGCCGTCGTAGCGGAACAGCATCAGCGTCCGGGGCGGAGCGAGCTCGCCGGCTACCGGACACCCCGCCGTCCCGAGCGCGGGAGGAGACTGGGGAGGAGGCTGCGACGGTGCGGCGCCCGTCGCGATCGAACACGAGACGGCGACGAGCGCGAACAGGGCCGCGGGCGTGCGTCTCACGGGGCCACTGTATCGGGAGGAGCGCGGGAACCCGGGACCGAGCCCGGGGGCCGGGGGTGTGGCGTCAGACGACCGGGGTCGTCGTGGCGTCCGCAGGTGTCGCGGCCGTGGTCGCCGCGTACCGAGCGGCCACGCGCTCCACGAACGTACCGAACCGCTGTGCGAGCGGGCCGCTCCGGATGTGCAGCACGTTCTCGGCGTTGTCCTCGCCGCCGTGCGACAGGTTGTAGCTTCCCGTCAGCACGTCGCCGTCGGCGACCACGACCTTCGCGTGCATGTAGTCGTGCACACCGCCCGCCGCGCTCCACGGCGTCGAGACCTTCCCCGAGAGGCGTGGGCGGATCGCCTCCCACGCGGCGATCTTCCAGTGGTTGGGCGGCCATGCCTTCCACTGCCCGGCCACCTGGCGCATCTGGGTGGCGTCGTACGCACCGATCAGATCGAACGACGCGCGGCCCGCGATCTCCGCGAGCGTGCCGAGCACCGCGCCGGACGTGATCACGGGCGAGAGGATCCGCACACGACGGTCGGCGGCCGCGATGCGCTCCGCGGCGCGGTGCGCGAGCGACGGGCCGCGCGGAGAGAACAGCGCCCCCACCTCGACGCCGCGACCAAGCGTCGCCGACACGCCCTCGCCGCCGCTCGATTCGATGCGTTCGTTCGTCCAGAGCTGCTCGAAGTTCTCGGTGTACGAGCGGGCGACCTCGGGAGACGACACCCGGACGATCACGTTCTCTTCACGCGAGAACGCGTCGTCCGTCCAGTTCGTGGAGCCCGTCCACACGTGGGCGCCGTCGCGCACCACGTACTTGTGGTGCATCAGCGCGCCCTGGTCGCGCACCCCTTTCGTCGGCACCTCGAGCCCGTCGATCGCCTCCGGGTCGCAGATCATGGGCGGGTTGTGCGTGGCCTCGGCCTCGCGTTCCTGGTTGAAGGCGACGCGTATCCGGACGCCGCGAGCCATAGCCGACTCGAGGGCATCCGCGACGCGCGCCGCCGCCCCCACGCGCGCGTCGAAGTCGTAGATCGCGACGTCGATCGTTGCGGTGGCCTCCCCGATGAACGCGACCAGCCGGTCGGCCACGCCGGCCGCCGACTGCTCTCCGTCCTCCAGGAAGTCGGCCTCGATCCCCGTCATTCGCCCGCGACCTCGTGTCCGCTCATCGCGTGGTCGCACGTGCGCTCGTAGCAGGCGATCACCGTCCGCACGGCCACCGCCGGGTCGTCGGTCACCGAGACGAGCCGGAGGTCGTCTTCGGCGATCAGCCCGTCGTGCAGCAGATCGCCCCGCCACCACGTGAGTTGCGGCGCCCAGTGATCGCTGCCGAACAGGACGACCGGGAAGTGACGGATCACGCCGGTCTGGATCAGCGTCAACGATTCGTACAGCTCGTCCAGCGTGCCGAACCCGCCGGGGAACACGACGAAGCCCTCCGCCGCCTTCACGAACATCGTCTTGCGCGCGTAGAAGTGGGAGAACTCGAGCGCGATGTCGAGGTGTCCGTTGTGGCCCTGCTCGTGCGGCAGCCGGATGTTGAATCCCACCGAGAGCCCGCCGGCCTCCCGGCAGCCGCGGTTCGCGGCCTCCATGATGCCCGGGCCGCCGCCGGTGACCACGGCCCAGCCTCGCTCGGCGAACGCACGACCGGTGGCTGTGGCGAGCCCGTACCAAGGGTCGCTCGCGGGGGTCCGGGCGGAGCCGAAGATGGAGACGGCCGGACGGTCGATGCGGTTCACGGTCTCGAACCCTCGACGGAATTCTTCGGCGATGTCTGCGACCTGACGCCCGATCTTGCCGTCCCGCTGCAGGATCTCCCGATCGTCCACGCGGCCAGTGTGGGTGCCGTGTGGACGAGCGACAAGCGGAGTCTGCAGGGCAGATGCGCGGAGGCCCGCGGGAACCGCGGGCCTCCGGCCTTGAGCGACAGAGGATGTCGGAGCTTCCGTCGCTCGACGTCGGCTGGGGCATCCGTCCTCGAAGTATCGCCCCCTTCGCGGGTGCCGGTCCCTAGGCCGAACGTCGCAACACCGGCCGACCAAGGTCGGACGGTCGTCGGTGATACGTTCGGGCTCCGTGGAGCGCTCCTCACGATCGTCGACGCTCGCGATCGCCGGCTTCGTGCTCGCCGTCGTGGCCACGGCGCTCGTCGCCTCCGTCCCCGGGTCCCCGCTGCACCCCGTGTTGCCACAGGGCGTGGAGCCCGGCGGGCCTCTGCGATGGCTCGCGGACCTGGCCGGGCTCGGCGGTCTCCACGGCTCCGCGCTGGTCACGGCGTCCGTGGCGGCCGTGATGGCTTCGGCCACAGCGTTCGTCTGCGTCATGCGCGAGGCGTGGCGCGGGACGATCTCGCTCAGGGCCGCTGTGATCCTCGCGGTGGGAGCGCATGCGATCGTCATGACGTTGCCGCTGCTCGTCTCGCGCGACGTCTACTCCTATATCGCGTACGGGAACATCGCCGGGCTGCATCACGCGAACCCGTACGTGCAG
>CAZDXK010000061.1:0-7655 GCA_964509215.1 uncultured Actinomycetes bacterium
CCTCCACCGGCTCGCTCCGGGGAACTGTCGTGGGCCGAACGATCAACGAGTTCGCGGGGGCTCCTCTTGCTGCGGGCGTGTCTCGGGATGTCTCTCGAGGCGTATTCGCAGCTCATGCTTCCTCGGATCGTCCGGGATCGGCTTGGGCGGCCAGTCGACGGTCGGCGGTCGAGAAGATCTGCTCCAACGTGCTCGGCTGATCCGGGTCGTAGAGGGCGCTCCCGACCGAGAGCGCGAGATGCCGGGGCTGGTCGAGACGGGCGTCGCTCACGGCGATCGCCTCCACCAGACGGGAGAGCACGAGCGCTTCCGCCCCGCGCGCCTCACCCGTCAAGAGGACGCAGAAGGTGTCCTCGCTGATCCGAGCCGGCACGTCCGAGTCGCGGACGGCCTCCAGCACGAGGGCTGCCGCGTCGCGGGCCGCCGCGGCAGCCTCGTCCCCGCCGCTCGCGGCGACCACCTGTCGCAAACCGTCCAGACGGACGAACAGGAACACGACCGGCGCATGGTTCCGGTCGGCCATCCGCAGGTGGTGTTCGGCGATCGGCGCGAACCCACGGAGATTGACCAGTCCCGTCTCGTCATCCTGGGTCGCGAGCTCGCGCCGGAGCCGGCGGACGGTGACCGCGTATCGGACGGCGCGCGGGAGCATCCCGGGCGGGATCGATCCACGCACGAGATGGTCGTCGGCGCCTGCATGCATCGCGACCGTGCCGTCGGTGATGTTCCCGCGGTCGGTGATGACGACCACGGCGGCGGTGGGCACCTTCTCGCGGAGCGTCGCGAGCGCCTCGAGCGGTTCGCCCGAGATCGAGAGGACCACGGCGTTGACGTCCGTCGTCACTTCTCCGTCCACGCGGTCGGCGCGGTCGACGGTGAACCCCTCTTCGTTCGTGAGCTCTCGGTGGAGCTCGTCATCGATGCCGACGACGAGCGCCCGGATCGGATCCCCTGCCATGCGTCCCCTCGTGCCCGGTTGGCGGTCATCCTAGTCGGCGTGCTCGCCTGGCGGATGCGCTCGGTGGTGCTACAGGAACGCCATGCGCGCCAGAACGACCCCGCGAAGGGCTGCAGGTACGCTGGCAGGGATGACTACCAGCTCGGAGCGGCCCCGTTCGCCACACGCACACCGCCGGTTCGCGCGAGCGATCGTGGGCGTGATGGCGAGCCTCTCGCTCGTCGTCGCGGCGGTTTCGGCGTACGCGTACGTCGGCTACATGCAGGCGCAGGATAGTGTCGGGATCATCCCCGATCCTCCATCGTCTTCCGTCAGCGGGCCAACGCCGGACTTCGGCCCTTGTGTCGACAACGTCTGCAACTATCTGATCCTCGGAAGCGACTCTCGCTCGGGGCTGAGCGCGGATGAGCAGGACCAGTTCGGGACCGACCAGGACATCGGCGGCTCGAACCGTTCGGACGTCATCATGCTCGTGCACACGGATCCAGATCTGAGGAAGGCGATCGTCCTCTCGTTCCCTCGCGACCTGTGGGTGGACATACCGGGCCGCGGTTTCGACAAGATCAACGCGGCGTTCTCGGCCGGATTGGAAGGCGGCGGCGCCCAGCTCGTGGCGAAGACCGTCGAGGACCTCAGCGGCCTCGAGATCAACCACGTGCTGTACGTGGATCTGGCCGGTTTCCAGGGCATCGTCGAGGCTCTCGGGGGCGTCACCATGTGTATCCCGGCGGCCATGACGGACCCCCTGACGGGGCTCGACGTCCAAGCCGGGTGTCAGACGCTCGACGGCTATCAAGCACTCGCCTATGTGCGCACGCGCCACCAACCGTGTGATGTGGTCCCCGACTTCGCCCGGATCGGCAGGCAGCAGCAGTTCCTTCGCGCCGTGCTCAACCGGCTGTTGTCGCCGAGCGAGATCGCGAAGGCGCCGTCGTTGATCCGACCCGTCGCTCGCAACCTCGTGGTCACGGAGGGGTTCAAACTCGCGGATGTCATCTACCTGGTGAAGCAGCTCGAGGGCATCTCGACGGGCGCGGTCGAGTTCCGGGCGGTGCCCGCGGTCGGTGGTTTCGAGGGCGACCTGTCGGTGCTGTTCCCGGACCCGGTTGCGGACCAGATCTTCGCGCGGATCCGGCAAGGCAAGCCGCTCGGGACGTTGGGCGAGAGCCTTGCCGGCACGGCTCCGTCCGAGGCGAACATCGTGGTGCCGGTCGTCGATCACGACTCCGGCGGCACGGCCGCTGAGGTCGAGCAGATCCTGAACGACGCGGGCTTCGACACCTCTCCCGCGATCGTCGACTACGCCACGTACGGTGTCGATATCAGGGGCTCCGCCATCGCGTACAGGCCCGGACATCTGAGCGATGCCGAGGTCGTGCAGAAGTACTTCCCCAACCTGCAACTGCTCGAGGTGCCGGACGACACGCTGAGGGGGAGTCCGGTGGCGGTCTTCATCACGGGCAGCTTCGACCTGCAGCCGGTGGGCACCGGCGGCGGCTCGACGGACTGTATCGCGCCGGGATCCTGATGCGGGCGCTCGTCCTCGCGGGGGGTCAGGGGTCGCGTCTGCGGCCGCTCACGCACACCAACGCGAAGCAGCTGATCCCGGTGGCGGGCGCGCCGATCCTGTTCCACGCGCTCGAGGCGATCCGCGACGCCGGCATCACGGAGGTCGGGATCGTGGTCGGGCAGACGGGAGACGAGATCCGCGCCGCGGTCGCCGACGGCTCGGCGTGGGGACTCTCGGTCTCCTACATCCAGCAGCAGGAGCCGCTCGGCCTGGCGCACGCGGTCATCACGGCCCGCGACTTCGTCGCGGGCCAACCATTCCTGATGTACCTGGGCGATAACGTCCTGCTCGAAGGATTGAAGCGTTTCGTCGACGAGTTCGAGCGGACCCGGCCTGACGCGCAGATCTTTCTCGCGAGGGTGCCGGAGCCTGAGCGGTTCGGCGTCGCGGTGCTCGAAGGGGACCGCGTGGTGAGGCTCGTCGAGAAGCCGAAGTCGTTCGTGAGCGACCTGGCGCTCGTCGGCGTGTACCTGTTCGACGAGTCGATCCTGCAGGCCGCCGACACGCTCGAGCCCTCATGGCGGGGCGAGTACGAGATCACCGAAGCGATCCAGTGGTTGATCGACCACGGCAAGACGGTGCGCGCGGAGATGGTGAGCGGGTGGTGGAAGGACACCGGTCGTCCGTCCGATCTGCTCGAAGCGAACCGGGTGATGCTTTCGATCGTGAGCGCGAGCGTGGAGGGTGAGGTCGACGAGCGCTCTTCGCTCGTTGGGAGCGTGCGGCTCGCCCGCGGCGCCAAGGTCATCCGTTCCGATCTGCGAGGTCCCGTGGCGATCGGTCCCGACGCGGTCATCGAGGATTCCGTCGTCGGCCCGAACGTGTCCATCGAGCGCGACGTACGGATCCTGCGGAGCACCGTGGAGGATTCGATCGTTATGGAGGGCTGCCAGATCGTGGACATCCACGGCCTCGCCGCGTCGGTCCTCGGGCGCAACGTCGAGGTGCTCCATTCCGGCACGGGTGGCGTGCACCGTTTGGTCGTCGGCGACCAGAGCAGGATCGAGCTCGACTGAGTCTCCGCTAGCCTTCACGGGTGCGAGTCGTGATCGATGCTCGGCCGGCGCTCGATCCTCGGCGGACCGGCGTAGGCCAGTACACGCAACAGCTGATCCGTCACCTCCCGCTCGCCGACCCTGACGACGAGTACGTCGCGTGGTACCTGCACGCGCGTGGGCTCCTGCGCCCACGCAGGTTCTTCGCCGACGTCCGCGCGCGGAACCTCACCGAGAAGGCATCGCGGTTCCCAGCGCGGGTCTTCCAGCCTGCCTCGTACCGCCTGGGCATCCCGCGCGTGGAATGGCTCGTCGACTTCGACCTGTTCGTGGCGACGAATTTTCTGGCGCCAGCGACCAGCCACGCCGATCGCGTGGTGCCGATCGTCCACGACCTCGCGTTCCTGCATTTCCCGGAGTCGGCGCCGCACATCGACGAACGCTGGCGACGGCGGTTCGCGGCGACGCTCGCCGGGTCGCCGGGGATCATCGTGCCCTCGGCCTCGGCTGCCGACGACCTCCGCGACGCGTTCGCGGTGGCCGACGACCGCGTGCACGTCGTGCATCACGGTGTCGATGCGGAGGCGTTCGCCCCGGTTCCGGACGCCGCCGTCGACGCCGTCCGCCGTCGTCACGGCATCCCCGGCCAGTACGTGTTGTTCGTCGGGGGCATCGAGCCGCGGAAGAACCTCGAACACCTGGTGCGGGCGTTCGCGAAGAGCGACGCGCGCCATCTGTTCTTGGTGCTCGCCGGTGGGCCGGTCCGGTGGTTCCCGGAAGCGACCGAGCGGCTGGACGCCACGATCGAGCTGCTCCCGAAGGGCGTGCGGGACCACATCGTGCGCACCGGCTACGTGAGCGAGCGCGACAAGCTCGCGCTCCTCTCCGGTGCAACCGTGCTCGCGTATCCATCGCTCTACGAAGGGTTCGGGTTCCCGGTGCTCGAGGCCTTCGCGGCGGGGGTGCCCGTCTTGACCTCGAACGTGTCCTCGATCCCCGAGGTGGCGGGCGAGGCGGCCGTCCTGGTCGATCCGTCGGACGTCGACGCGATCGCCACGGCGCTGTCCGGGATGGTCTCCGACGAAGATCTGCGGGCGGTGCTCTCCGCCGCGGGGGTGGCGAGAGCGTCGCGATTCACGTGGGAGGCGACGGCTCGCGCGACCGCCGCCGTCTTGCGGGAGGCCGCGGCCGCGACGAGCTGAGGCTTGGGCCCGATGTAGACTCCTGTCGTCCCGGTCCTCCTCGAGGTCTCATCATGGCTCCCGACACCAACGTCCTCGTCACGGGCGGCGCCGGATTCATCGGCTCCCACCTCGTCGACGCGCTGCTCGAACGCCCGTCGACGACGGTCACGGTGCTCGACCGGCTCTCGACCGGCGGCAGCCGCGCGAACCTCGAGACCCACGACGGCGATCCCCGGCTGCGGTTCGTCCTCGGCGATGTGGCCGACGCCGAGCTGGTCGACGGGTTGGTCGCCGGCGCCCACTCGGTGATCCATGCCGCCGCCGAGTCTCACGTCGATCGAAGCATCGACGACCCAGGCGCGTTCCTGAGAACGAACGTCATCGGCACGCAGGCCGTCCTGGAAGCGTGCCGGAGGCACGACGTCCGCACGCTCATGCTCTCGACAGACGAGGTCTACGGCCCGGGCGATCCGGACGAGAGCGTGTTCGACGAAGAGCGTCCGCTGCGGCCCGCGAGTCCATACGCGGCGAGCAAGGCGGCGGCGGATCTCCTTTGTAGCGCGTACGTCGTGACGTACGGCACCCCAGTCACGATCGTCCGCGGGACGAACGCGTTCGGGCCGCGCCAGATCGAGCGGGCGGTGCCGACTTTCTCGATCTGCGCGCTCGAGGGCCGGTCCGTCCCGGTCTACGGCGAAGGACGGCAGCGGCGCGAGTTCCTCTATGTCACGGACTGGATCGAGGCCGCGCTCACGGTGCTCGAATATGGTGAGCCGGGCGGGGTCTACAACATCGGCGGCGGGCACGAGTTGGAGAACCTTGAGCTCGCACGGCGGATCTGCGCGCTGGCGGGTGTGCCCGAGTCGCAGATCTCGTTCGTCACCGATCGGCCCGGCCACGACTTCCGGTACGGCCTGCGAGCCGATCGTATACGCGGGCTTGGATGGGAACCACGGGTGCAGTTCGACGAGGGTCTCGCGCTCACCGTGCAGTGGTATCGCGATCACCTCACCTGGCTGCGCCGGGCGCACGACGTGCCGGTCGTGACGGAGCCACGCACGGCCGAGGCAGGCCTGTGAGGCTCGTCGTCACCGGGGCCGCGGGCGGCCTCGGGCGGGCGTTCCTGCGTCAGATGCCTCCCCATCACCAGGTGCACGCGTTCACGCACGACGATCTGGATGTCGGCGACCACGACGCGGTGATGCAGACGATCCCGTCGCTGCGTCCTGACGCGATCGTGCATCTGGCGGCGTTCACCAAGGTGGATGCGTGCGAGACGGACCCTGCGCGCGCGACACGCGATAACGCGCTCGGGGCGCAACACGCGGCGCTCGCCGCACGAGCGTGCGGGGCCGCGATCATGCACGTGTCGACCGACTTCGTCTTCGACGGCATGAAGGGAGTGCCGTACGACGAGATGGACGCGCCGCACCCGCTATCCGTGTACGGGCGGACGAAGCTCGCGGGCGAGGGGTTCGTTCGGCATCTGGTGCCGGAGCACTTCATCGTTCGGACGAGCTACGTCTTCGGCGCCGGCGACGACTACGCGAGCGGGAGCGTCGAGCGGCTCCGCAAGGGCGAGAGCGCCGGCGGCATCCGCGATCGGATCGGTTCGCCGACGTTCGTCCGGCATGTCGCGGATCGGATCCTGCCGCTGCTGCTCACCGGCCGGTTCGGCACGTACCACGTGGCCGGATCCGAGCCGGCGTGCTGGTTCGACGTCTTGGAGCGCGCCCGTTCGATCGGCGGTCTTCCGGGGACGGTCGAGCCGCAAGAACTGGCCTCGCTCGGCCTCGTTGCATCCCGGCCGGCCAACTCGGCAATGGTGAGCGCCTACCTCGAGCACGTCGGGATCGAACCGCTTCCCGGTCTAGACGAGGCCGTGGCGGATTGGATGGGCTCGGCTTCAGCCGGGGTCTCCGTCGCGGCCTCCGACTGAGCGGGCGCTGACCGGCCGGATGCTACGCTGACCTGCGCAGATGGCCGCGACCTCCGACGACGATCCCGCGATGGACGATCTCTCCCGCGAGCTCTACTGGGCTCAGGAGCGAGTATCGCGCGCCCGCATGGACACCCCGGAGGTACGCGACCGGCTCCTCGATCTATCGATGCAGCTCCGCGCCGACGAGAAGGTGATCATCCCGCAGGGCGAGGGCAACCTGGCGTCGACATCGCGCTGGCGACGGCAATTGAAGTACCGGATGTTCCGCGTGGCGAGGCCGATCTCGTGGCGGTACGACCGGCTGCTCGCCGACCACGCGGAGCTGACCACGAGCCTGGCCGAGCGGCTGATGGCCGTCGAGGCGGAGCTGGCCCGCCTGCGTGCCGAGGTCGAGCCGGAGGGATCGGACCCAGACACGGACGCGACCGGATGAGGGTCGCTGTGCTTCACCCGCAGACGGCGTTCGTTCGCGGCGGCGCCGAGACCCACGCCGAAGGCCTGGTCCGCGCGTTGCGGGCGGCCGGCCACGAGGCCGACCTGGTACAGATCGCCGGAAAGTGGTACCCGGCGTCGCAGCTCGCACACCAGATGGCGGTATGGCGGAGCTTCGACATCACCGAGTCGAACGGCCTGAAGGTGGACGTGGCCGTCGGCCTGAAGTTCCCCGCGTACCTAGTGGAGCACGAGCGCAAGATCGTCTGGTTGATGCATCAACATCGAACCGCGTACGAGCTGTGGGATCACCCGGTGTACGCGGACCTGTCCCGTCAGGAGGACGGCCCCGCCGTCAGGGACATGGTGTGGAACGCCGATCGGCTCGCGCTGAACGAGGCCAAGCGCGTGTTCACCAACTCGAGGAACGTGAAGGAGCGACTGTGGACGTCGCTCCGCATCCCGGCGGAGGTGCTGTATCACCCGTCGCCCGTCATGGAGCACCTCATGGACGAACCCTCCGGGCCGCTCGGGGAGTACGTGCTGTTCCCGAGCCGCATGGAGAGCCTGAAGC
>CAZDXK010000062.1:0-7638 GCA_964509215.1 uncultured Actinomycetes bacterium
GGCAGCTTGCGCAGCAGGCGGACCGCCTTCGCGCGGTTCGGATGCGCCGGCAGGTCCCGCGGCACCCGTGCACGGACCCCCTGGAGCTCGACCAACGCCCGGATCGCGCCCGTCCCCGCCCGGTGCCCTTGGAGGAACGGCAGTCGTGCCGCGGTGACGAACCGCTTGCCGGCGGCGCCGTATCCCAGCGGACCCATGGCAACCGACGCGAACACGACGCCGGTCTCCTTCCGCAGTCGCCGCGCGGCCCGCAGGACCGGCTCCGCCCACACGTTCTCGCTCTCCTCGCGAGGCGGGAACGCGTCGAACGCCACGAATCCCACGGCGGGGTCGTGCGCCAGCGCGTCGAGCGCGTCGCAGAACATACGGGTCTCGACCGCCGCCTGCCCGGTCACATCCAGCGGGTTGTTCTGCGACGCGTAGTGCGGCAACGCCTTCCGCAGCTTCCGCTTCGTCGTAGACGCGAACTCCGGCAGGGCCAGACCGTGCTTCCCGGCCGCCTCCGCGAACAGCGTGCACGCCCCGCCGGACTGCAACGCCGCCGCGACCCCGGTCGTGCGCAGCCGAGTGCCGAACGAGAACAGCACGGCCGCCTCGAACATCGTCACCGGATCCTCCACGAGGATCGCGCCGCGTTGCCGGAGCCACGCGTCGCGGAGCGCCGTGTTCCCGGCGAGCGCGCCCGTGTGCGCCACGATCGATCGGCGGGCCGCATCGCTCCGGCCCTCGGGCGCGCAGACGAGGATCGGTTTCCGGGCGGCGCGGAGCGCTTCCAGGCCGCGGCCGATCCCCTCCACGTCGCGCATCGTCTCGATGTACGTGCAGACCACCTTCGTGTGCGGGTCGGCGGCCGCCCACGCGAACATGTCCCCGAGGCCGAGCACCGCCTCGTTGCCGACGCCGAGGATGATCCGGAGCCCGGCGCCGCGGTCCGACGCGAGCTGGTTCATGGCCCACGCGACCGTTCCCGACTGCGAGATGACGCTGATCGAACCGGCGACCGGGTCCGGCGGAGGCGACGTGCCGTACGGCGCGACGCGATCGACATAATTCACGAACCCCTCGACGTTCGGGCCGAGGATGGGCATGCGATGGCGGAGCGCCGCCTCGCGCAACTGCGTCTGTAGCGCCCGCCCCTCGTCGCCCGCCTCGGCGAACCCGGACGAAACGACCATGACGGACCGGACGCCGGCCGTGCCGCAATCGTCAACCATGCGCACGGCGACACGCGCCGGAACGACGATCACCGCGAGGTCGACACCGCGGGGCAGCTCACGCACCGAGGAACGGCACAGCCGACCCCACACCTCGGAGTACTTCGGGTTGACGGGATACAGCTCACCGTCGAAGCCGACGTGACGGAGCGATCGCTCGATCTCCGGCGCCCAGCTGTCAGGCGACTCGGACGCCCCGACGATCGCGATCGAGCGCGGCGCCAGCAGCGGGCCGAGGTTCCAGCGGGTCACGCCTGGCCCCGGAACCTCGCGTCCCGCCACGCGATCGCGGCCTTGAGCCCCTCCTCCTGCGTGATCCTGCGGAACTCGTCGCGAGCGGGGAGGTTGGCGGTCTCGATCATCACGTCGAGCTCCGTGTTGGCCGCCATGGCCGCACGGAACCCGGCAACATCCCAGGCGCGGTTCACGGCGCGCTTCGTCGTCTGGATCACGAACGGCTCGTTCTCCGCGATCTCCTCCGCGAGCGCGAGCGTGGCATCGTCCAGCTCCTCGCGCGGAACGACGCGGTTCACCAGTCCGATCCTGAGGGCCTCGTCGGCGGCCACGCGATCCTCGCCGGTGAAGAGCAGCTCCTTCGCCGTGCGGACGCCGACCACCCAGGGCAGGAACATCGAGACAACGCCGGACCCGAACCGGACGTCGACGTAGCCGAAGTATGCGTCGTCCGCGGCCACCGCCAAGTCGCACGCGAGCATGAGGTCGGTGCCGCCCGCCAAGCAGTACGAGTGGACCTGGGCGATCACCGGCTTCGGGTTGTCCAGGATCTCGAGCATGCCTTGCGTCGAATGCGACAGCTCTTCGTGCCAGTGCTGCGCGTCCAGAGCGCCCCCGGCCGCGTCCTCGGTCAGGTCGTATCCGGCACAGAACGCGCGGCCGGCCCCACGGAGGATGAGGACGCGGACGGCGGGATCCTCGCCGCCCGCACGGAACGCCTTCGAAAGCGCATCGATCAGGCCGCCAGACAGGGCGTTCAGCGCCCCCGGCCGGTTCATCGTGAGCCGGCGAACCGGCCCGATGTCTTCGATCAGCACCAGGGGCTCAGCGACGGCGGCGTCGGCCATGCGGTCTCCCTCTCTCCTCGGGGTGCTCCTCGGCCGCGTCCGGGATCGGGCGCGGGCGAGCATCGTATCGACTCCGATCCCGGAGCCGTCAGCCGATGATCTCGAGCAACTGCGCCGCCGCACGAACGCCCGATCGGAGCGCGCCCTCCATAGTTCCGTGGTGCTCCGGACCGGCGGTATGCTCCCCGGCGAACGCCAGCCGCCCAACGGTTCGCCGGAACTGATCCATGCGATCCCACGAACGGTTATCCCACGCCGCGTAGGCACCCATCGTCAGCGGGTCGTGCGCCCACGACTTGAGCACCGGGGTGCCGCACGGTGTGAGGTCGGGGTTCAGCGCCGACAGGCGCTCGAGCCATGGGCCGGGGTCGCCGGCGGACGCGTCGAGCGACTCCTGCGCGAGCTCGGATCCGGTGAACGCGCCCAGACACCGCCGCGCGGCGCCGTCGCTTCCCTTCGTGACCCAGCACCAGAACGGGACGTCGGCGCTCTGGAGCGCGCGAGGCGTCGATGCCCCCTCAACCGGAACCGCGAGCTTGGATGCCACGCCCATCGGCAGCTCGTGGAGCGCGATCGCGATCTCGTCGGGAAGGAAGGGGGTCGAACCGCAGGCCGGCCGCCGCCCGCGCGGGAAGCGCAACGATCGCGGCTGTCCCGGTCACCTCGACGTCTCCCTCCACCCGGATCGTCACCCCTGACTCGTCGTGGAACACAGACCTCACACGATGGCCGAGACGCACGTCCGGCAGCGAGGCGGCGATCGCATCGGGGAGCGCCTGGTTGCCTCGAGCCATCCGGTGGTACGTGGCACCGGGAGCGGAGAACGCGTGAGCGCCACCCACGACGCGGAGCGCCACCTGTTCGAGATCGGCCGCGTTCGTCCCCTGCAAACGCATCCGCACCGCTTCCCTCCCGGCGCCAGGCGCATCCAGAGCGTCGAGGAACGTCCCGAGGGTCAGGCCGGCCGACTCCTCCGGAACGATCGTCAAAAGCGCGGCGTCGGCGGCCGCGAGGAACGCGTCTTGTTCCTCCAGACTCGAAGCACCAGGTCCTCGCGCTTCGCGGCGGAGATAGTCGACGCCGGCTTCGGCCAACGGGATGCCGAATCGATCGGTCCAGGCCCGCAGCTCGCTATCACCCGGCATGACCCACTCGGCGCCCATCTCGGCGATCTCGCCGTTGTCCAGGTGAACCGACCAGATCCGGCCGCCCACCCGTTCTCGGGCCTCCACCACCGTCACGCCGCAGCCGGCGTCGGTCAGCGTCCGCGCAGCCCCGAGACCGGCCAGCCCCGCCCCAACCACGACGACCCTGGGGACCGTATCCACAGACAGAGGATGCACCTGAGGAGGGCTCCCACGCGACCTTGCGCTGCGCGGGGCGCCTGTGGTACTCACCTGCGGAGGCTTGAACCGCCGGTCAATCCGGTGCGCACGCGAGGAGGCGACCGATCCGATGACAGCTGGACGAAGGCCACACCCGATGAGCCGACGGGATTTCCTGGTTCGGGCGGGGGGGACCGCGATCGCGGTGCCGAGCCTCGCCGCGATCCTGGCGGCGTGTCAGAAGCCCGGCACAGCCCCGACCGACGGGGGAAGCTCGAGCGCCGTGGGTGAGATCCCGATCGCGAACCCCAACAGCCCCGTCCTGCTGCCGCTGACCCGCGACCCGATCTCGACCGAGACCCCGATCGAGACCGACGGTGTCCTGCAGGTCTACAACTGGGACGCCTACTTCTACAAGAAGGTGCTGAAGGCGTTCGAGGACGAGTACGGCGTCAAGGTCGAGTGGACGACGTTCAACAACATGGAGGAGGGCATCCAGAAGCTGGTGGCCGGGCAGGTCACCGCCGACGTCTTCTTCCCCACCACCGACTACATCCGCCGGCTGGTCGCGAGTGACAACCTGCAGCCGCTGAACCACGAGCTGATCCCCAACCTGCCCGCGAACGTGTGGCCGGTGTTCTCCGATCCGGGCCCCTGGTACGACCTCGAGGCGCGATACACCGTGCCGTACGTGATCTACACGACCGGCGTCGCCTACCGGCGGGACCGGGTCGACGACGCGGACGCAGCCTCGATGGGCTACGAAGCGTTCTTCGATCCGCGGTTCGAGAACGCCGTCAGCTACTACGACTCCTACCGCGACGCGCTCGGGATGATGCTGTTGCGCAACGGGGGGACCGACGCGGATTCCGACGACCCCGTCGAGATCGGGGCGGCGAAGGACGCGATCCTGCAGATGATCAACGACAACGGCGCACGGCTCACCATCAACGGCACGTACGCGAAGCTCCCTGAGGGCGAGTTCACGGTCTCGGAGGCGTGGTCGGGTGACATCGTCGGTGCGAAGTACTATCTCCCGAAAGGCACCCCCGAAAGCGTCTTGGGATTCTGGTATCCGGACGACAAGAAGGGGTTGATCGGCAACGACACGATGGCGATCCCGACGGACGCCCCACATCCGCGGCTGGCGCACGAGTTCCTGAACTTCTTCCTGGACGAGAGGTGGGGGTATGAGAACTTCGCCGGTTGGAACGGCTACCAACCACCGTTCAACTCGATCGTCCCCGAACGCCTCGTCGAGGAGGGCGTGGTGCCGGAAGCCCTTTCGCGAGCGGTGCTGGGTGAGGACAACTTCACCCAGGGGTACCTGCAGAGCGAGCTGACGCCCGAGGCCGACGCGCTCTGGCTCGCCGCCTGGAACGAGATCCTGGCGGGTGGCTAGCGTCGAGGCGGAGCCGCGGCGCGGGAAACGCCGCGACCGGTCCGCCTCGGATCAACGGACCGGCGTCGAGTACCCACGTTGGTATTGGCCGGCGTTCACTTCGCCCGGCCTGATCTGGCTCATCGTCTTCTTCATCCTGCCGTTCTACGTCGTGATCTCGGTGGCGTTCGGCACGGTCGATCCCTTCTTCCGCACGCCGCTCCCCGTCTTCCAGCCGTGGTGGTGGAGCTTCGACACGTTCTCCGCGACCCTGCAGAAGTTCACGAGCAGCGGAGGCATCTACATCGACGCGCTCATCCGCACGGTCGAGTACGTCGTGGCGGCCAGTCTGATCTGCCTGGTGATCGGCTACGCGGTCGCGTACTACACCGCGCGCTTCGCCGGCAAACGGCGTGGGTTGATCCTCATCTTGCTGATCGCCCCGTTCTGGATCAGCTACCTGATGCGGATCTACGCCTGGCAGAGCCTGCTGCAGCCCGACGGGTACATCAACGACTTGTTGGGGATCTTCCGGATCGCGCCGATCGAGTGGCTTGCGGGCAAACCGGTCACGGTGATCCTCGGCCTCGTCTACGGCTACATCCCGTTCATGATCCTGCCGCTCTTCGGTTCGCTCGACCGGATCAACCAGAGCCTCTTGGAAGCGGGGCGGGACCTGGGGGCCGGTCCGTTCCAGACGTTCCGGCGCGTCACGCTGCCGCTCTCGAAGCCCGCGATCCTGGCGGGACTCGTCATCGTGTCGCTGCCGATGTTCGGCGACTACTACACGAACAACCTGATCGGCACGACCACCACGTCGATGTTCGGCAACCTGCTCGACGCCGCGGTGGGTCAGGCCGGGCAGGGGCCGGAGGCGGGCTCGCTCGTCCTGATCCTGGTCGTGTTGGTGATGCTCCCGATGATGTATTACCTGCGGGCGACGAAGCGGGCCGCGGAGGGCCGGACGTGAGCGACGCGGCGATCGAGGGCATCACGGTCGACCGTGCAGTCACCGCGAGCGGCAGGTGGCTGAGCAACCCGTGGCGGAAGCCGCGGTTCCTCCAGGCGATCACCTGGGGCTACCTGCTGTGGTCGGTCGTGCCCGTCCTCATCGCGGTGGTCTTCTCGTTCAACTCCGGGCGCTCGCGGAGCACGTGGCAAGGGTTCTCGCTCCGCTGGTGGTACCAGGATCCGTTCGACTCGTTGTGGACGGACCCCGTGTTGCGCACGGCGATGTTCCAGACGTTCAAGCTCTCGTTCCTGACGGTGCTGCTCGCGGTGCCGCTCGGCACGGCGTTCGCGATCGGGATCGACCGGTGGCGCGGCCGGCCGGCCGGCGCTGCCAACTTCGCGATGCTGTTCTCGTTCGTGGTGCCCGAGATCATCCTGGGTGTCTCGCTGTTCCTCGTGTTCACCAACCTCTTCGACAACGTCGTCAAGTTGGGCACGTTGGCGGAGGTGATGGGACTCGTCACGTTCCAGCTCTCGTATCCGTTCATCATCGTGCGTGCGCGGTTGCTGTCGATCGGGCCCGAGTACGAGGAGGCGGCCATGGATCTGGGAGGCACCCCGAACCAGGCGCTCCGCCGAGTACTCCTCCCGCTGCTCTCTCCCGCGATCCTGGCCAGCGTGGCGTTGGTCTTCGCGGACTCGGTCGACAACTTCGTCACCGTCCGCTACCTGTCGGGGCAGGCCGACACCGAACCGCTGTCCGTCAAGATCTATTCGGCGGCGCGTTCGTCTCCGACACCGGCGGTGAACGCAGCGGCGACCGTCATGCTGGTCTCGACGTTGCTCGTGATCGGCCTCGGGTGGCTGGTGTACCGGCGGATCAGCCGAGGACAGAGCGGAACCGACGTCGGCAGCTTCGTCGAGATGTAGGGCGGCCCTCCGACCAAGCCGTCCGCTCAGCTCGCATCGGCGTCCTCGATGTCGGTCGAGAGGGAAACCGGTGTCCCCGCATCGGGCAACACGCGCAGCGCCTCGCGAGGAAGGTGTACGGCCACCGGCGTCCCCGACTCGAAGGGAACGGCTCCGCCCTCGTTCTGGATCCACGCCTGGATCTTCTGACCAGGCGCGAGGATGACGAACACCTGCAGGGTCGAACCGACGTAGACGACGCGTTCCACCATCCCGGGGATGCGGTTGTCTCCCGTGGTCCCGGTCGCCTGGAGATCGACGCGCTCGGGCCGGATCGTGACCTTCGACGCGCCGAGCGTGTCGGATTCCCCCTCGCCGGCGATCAGCTCGAACGCTCCGAGCGTCACGCGGCATCCGCCGGCGCCCTGTCCCACCGCCGTTCCCTCCATCAGGTTCGAGACCCCCAGGAAGTCCGCCACGTACGCGGTGCGCGGCTCCTCATATATCTCCTGGGGCGGGCCCACCTGCTCGACCTGGCCCTGCGACATCACCGCGATCCGATCCGACATCGTGAGGGCCTCTTCCTGGTCGTGCGTCACGTAGATGAACGTGATACCGACCTCTTCCTGCAAGGCCTTCAGCTCGATCTGCAGCCGCTTGCGCAGCTTGGCGTCCAGGGCGCCGAGCGGCTCGTCCAGCAGGAGCACGGCGGGGTTGAGGATCAGGGCGCGCGCGAGCGCGACGCGTTGCTGCTGGCCGCCCGAGAGCTGCGACGG